>NZ_JBWDPA010000004.1:0-17759 GCF_056270325.1 Streptomyces sp. RLA012
GCTCCTGGCCATCGCCGAGGACCTGCGCCACCACGACATCGAGCTCGAACTCCTCACCGGCCCCCTCCAGGGGGTCTACGACCCCTCCGGGCTCTTGAGGAGTTCGCGCCCACGGCAGCCGGCGAGCCTGTGAAGGCAACCGAGACCCTGCGGACGCTGGAACTGCGGGAGACGGCGCAGACCATGGCCATGCCCGATGGACTCATGGAGTGCACCGGCTGTGGGGACATTGACCTCGACATCCATGAGTACCTCGGGCCTGTCGCCATCTGCCCGTACTGCATGCAACCCCTTGGCAAACACATCTTCGCTGCCGGAGCGGCTTACTGCTGGCAGCACTTCTCCCAGCAGTACAGGCTCATCGACTGCCCGCACTTCTACGACTTTCCCCGTGACGCCGACGTACTCAAGGTCGAGATGAGCAGCCAGGCATGGGCGACCATCAAGGAACGGTTCCCCCTGGTGCCCATCCCGTACGAGGACGACGAGAAGTAGGGCGCATGGCGAGTCGAGAACTCCCTCCTGTGCACGGCGGGCCACCGGACGTACTCCGGCTGCCCCTTCAGGGCTTCAAGGTCGTCCCATTGTCCCTTTGACTCGTATCTCGATACCCCTTATGCCCACGCACAAGATCATTTCTTAGCGTTCAATCCTGGAGCATTACCGGCGGGACCCCTGTCTCCACCCGCACCCTGGTCCGCATGTGGCGCCAGGAGACCGGCGTCCCCCCACCAGTGGCTGCTGGACCGGTGAAGGACGTCTGCGCGCTCATCGCCGAGGCGGCCGCAGACGCCTCCCTCACGGGGCGCGCCTGGGTGGGGTCACCCGGCCGATCGGGCCCTTTCCGAGGCGGCGGTGCGCTGGTCGTAGGCGGTGCGTGCGGCGTGGACCTGCGCGGCGCGGTGGTGGGTCCAGGTGCACAGGACGCGGGTTTCCTCGGCGATCTCGCCGCCGAGGTCGGTGAGCCCGTACAGGACCAGGGGCGGCGTGGCGTCGGGGTCCACCGTCCTGACGACCAGCCCGTCGCGTTCGAGGGTCCGCAGGGTCTGCGAGAACATCTTGCGGCTGATCCCGCCGATGGAGCGCTGCAGCTCGGAGAACCGCTGGACACCGCGCTCCCGCAGGCTCAGCAGCATCAGCAGGGCCCACTTGTCGGCCAGGTCCACGAAGACGTCACGGCTGGGGCAGGCCGCGTCGAGGATGTCCATCGGCCGCGCCGGGTCGAGGGTGATGGGTGACTGCTCCTGCTGTGACATACATCCCAGAATACACCTACACCCCTCAAGGGTTGTGGTCTCTTTTAGAGGTCAGATATAGATTAGAGATCTGACCTACTTGAGGAGTACCTCCATGACCGAGACCGTCAAGCGCCCCCTGGTCGCTATCGCCTTCCACTCCGGCTACGGACACACCGCTGTCCTGGCCGAAGGGGTCCGGCGCGGTGCGGAAAAGGCCGGAGCCGAGGTCGCCCACATCCCGGTGGACGCCATCACCGACGACGACTGGCAGCGGCTCGACGACGCCGACGCCATCATCTTCGGCTCTCCCACCTACATGGGCGGCGCCTCCGCCGCCTTCCACGCCTTCGCCGAGGCCACCAGCGGCCGCTACCTCACCAGCGTCTGGGCCGACAAGATCGCCGCCGGCTTCACCAACTCCGCCTCCAAGAGCGGCGACAAGCACAACACCCTCGCCTTCATGACCGCTCTCGCCGCCCAGCACCACATGATCTGGGTCGGCCTCGGCCTGCCTCCCGGCTGGAACGCCCTCACCGCCGCCGAGGACGATCTCAACCGCCTCGGCTTCTGGATCGGCGCCGGCGCCTCGACCCCCCAGGACGGCGGCACCGACACCGTCCACCCCGCCGACATCGCCACCGCCGAACACCTCGGGGCGCGAGTCGCCCGCCAGGCCGACATCCACCTCGCGGGCAGGAACTCCCTCGCCCGCCGGTGACCCCCAGAACGGCGCCCCCTCGCGAGGCGGAGGCCCTGCCCGTTCCACGCACCGCCCGAGGACTGATCCCCTGACGACCTTTGTCGTGGAGCGGCGATACGACGCCCCGGCCGCCGAGGTGGGGGATCTCATCGGCGACTTCTGCGCTGTGGAGAGGTGGATGCCCGGCCCCGCCGGGCATCCAGGGGAGGCGACGACCAGCAGACCCGCGCCGTCACCTTGCCCGACGGCTCGCGGCTCGCGGCCCGTCGGAAAGCTCACCTGCATGTCCCCAGTCACGTACAACTGAACGTGCCCGGGTTGCCGTACCGGATTCAGTTTCTCCGTCGGTACGTTCCGGGTGCCGTTCCGTGCGTTCGTTTGAACGCGTTGGCGAAGGCGAACTCGGATGTGTAGCCCACTTGGGTGGCGATGGATCTCAAGGGTGCGTCCGATGTCCGCAGCAGGCGCGCCGCCGTGGTCAGCCGCCACCATGTCAGGTAGCCGAGGGGCGGTTGGCCGATCAGCAGGGCGAAGCGCCTGGCGAACGGAGCCCGGGAGAGCCCGGCTTCTGCCGCGAGTTTCGCCACGGTCCACGGCGAAGCCGGGTCTCGGTGGATGGCGTGGAGGGCGGCGGTGACCGGGGGGTCGTTGAGTGCGGCAGCCCATCCGGTGGTGTTGCCCAGGGAGGACTGTCCGTTGAGCCAGATGCGCAGGATGTAGAGCAGCAGCGCGTCCAGCAGCGCGGGGACGGCTGTGTCCGTGCCCAGACGCGGGTTCTCCACCTCTGCGCCCAGTAGCTCGACGGCCGAGTTCAGTTCCGGATGGCGGCCTGGTTGTGCCGGCACGTGGATCAGATCCGGAAGGGTCAGCAACAGCGGGTGAGTGCGGGACAGGTCGAGTTGGTAGGCCCCGCAGAGCACTACGGTGACCGGGCCGTTGGTTCCGCTCCGGTCGACGCTGTCGGAGGTGTAGGTGTCGGACAGTTGGTGGTCGGCGGGGCCGCAGGCAGGGGCCGTCACTGGGGTTTCTGGGTTGTCGGCCAGGGTGTGGCCGCTGCCGTGGGGAAGGAACACCACGTCGCCCGCGCCCAGTTGGACGGGCTCCGTCTCCGGAGGCAGCAGCCAGCAGGAACCCTGCAGGACCACCTGGAAGCCCGCCGACCCTGGGACGGAGGCGAACTCCTGTCTCCACGGGGCATGCCACCGCACGTGCGCCGACCGGGAGCGGCCAGTTCGCGTCACCGCAACCACGTCGCTGAGTACATCCATACGGTGAGCGTACGCGTGCGAGACGTTCGCGTATGAACTGGGCTCTCTGGCACATGGATCGTCTCTGCGCGCGGTCGTAGATTTCGCGGCATGACGATGATGAAGACCGCGCGTATCCATGAATTCGGCGATGCGTCAGTGATCCGCTACGACGCCGTTCCGCGCCCTCGACCCGCCTTCGGTGAAGTGCTCATCCGTGTCGCCGCGACCTCGTTCAATCCCACCGAGGTCGCGAGGCACCTGGGGGCCGGTGTTGGTCACGGTCAGGGTGGGTGCGCCGAGGCGTACGCGGACGTCACGGTCAGGGTGGGTGCGCCGAGGCGTACGCGGACGTGGCCGCCGGGGCGGTTGTACTGGATGGCGTTGCGGATCAGGTTCGTCAGCAGGTGGCGGAGCAGGACAGGGTCGCCGGCAACGACCAGCGGGGCGTCCGTATCGGCACCGGTGTCGACGTCGACCTGCACCCCGTTCTCGGCTGAGAGCGGGGTGAGTTCAGCAGTGACCAGCCGGGCGGTGGCCGCGAGGTCGACGGGCTCGGTCTTGTCCGTTCCGCGGTCGCTCCGGGCCAGCAACAGCAGCGCGTCGATCAGCTGTTCCGCTTCTTGGTTGGCGGTGAGCAGGTCCTCGCGTACGTCGGTGAGGTCGTCGGGCAGGGGATCGGCGGGGCCGACCTGGAGGATGGTGCGTTGGACCGCGAGTGGCGTCTTGAGTTCGTGGGAGGCGTTGGCGACGAAGCGGCGTTGGCTCTCGAACGACTTCTCCAGCCGGTCGAGCATCGTGTCGAAGGTGTCGGCGAGGTGGTGGAGTTCGTCGTCGGGGCCGGTGAGCGCCAGGCGTTGGTGCAGGTTCTGTTCGCTGATACGCCGGGCGGCTTCGGTCATGGAGGCCACGGGCCGCAGTGCCCGTCCGGCCAGCCGCCAGCCGAGCAGCCCGGCGAGGAGCGCCATGACGAGGAGGCCAACGGCGGACCAGAGCACCATCTGACGCAGTGCGGTGTCCTGGACGGCCTGCACGGTCCGGTCCGCTCCGACCTATATTGACGCAATGATTGCGTCAATATATCATTGGGTGATGCTCTTCCCTACGCCAGATCTCACCGCGGCGGACCGCGAGGTTCTCGACCAGATCGACCGGATGCGCGCGGCCCTGCGGCACGACGTACGCACTCCCACGAAGTGGACGGCCGGCCTGCGCAAGTTCCTCACCGCGGACGCCGTGGCGGCCTCGAATTCCATCGAGGGTTTCAAGGTGGCCACCGTGGACGTCGAGGACCTCCTGGAGGGGGAGAGCGAGGTCGACATCTCGGAGGAGAACCGGGAGGAGACCCTTGCCTACCAGCGGATGATGACCTACATCCAGACCCTCCACGACGTCGAGGACTTCTCCTACAGCAAGGGCCTCCTCAACGGTCTTCACTGGATGCTGCAGGGGCACCGGCACAACGTCCGCAGGCCGGCAGGCCAGTGGCGCAAGGGCCCGGTCTACGTCACCGACGCCCGCGATCCGAGCATCGCCGCCTACACCGCCCCCGACGCCCCGCTCGTTGCCGGTCTGACGCAGGAACTCATCGACTGGCTCAACGACAGCGACAGCACACACGCCCTGGTGCGGGCCGCGATGGCCCACCTGCACCTGGTCTCCATCCACCCCTGGGCCGACGGCAACGGCCGCATGTCCCGCTCCCTGCAAACCCTCATGATCGCCAGGGAAGGAGTGCTCGCACCCGAGTTCTCCTCCATCGAGAGCTGGCTGGGACGACCGGGCAACACCTGGGAGTACTACCGCGAACTCAACGATCGGGGCAGCCAGTACCAGCCTGATCAGGACGTTTCCGGCTGGATCAGATTCAACCTCACCGCCTACCACCAGCAGGCCCAGACAGTCCAGGGCCGCCTCGCCCGCTCAGGCCGCGTCTGGAGTCATCTCGCCGCCTTCGCCACAGGTCAGGGCCTGGACGAACGCACCGTCACCGCGCTCCACGACGTGGCCATGGCCGGACGCGTACGCCGCTCCCGCTACCAGCACGGCGAAGCTCTCAGCCTTCAGCAGGCCCAACGCGATCTGCGTGACCTCACGGCGGCCGACATCCTTCAGCCCGTCGGCCGCACCCGCGCCCGCTACTACACCGCGGGCCGCCAGTTCCCGCAGGACGCCCTCGACATCGCGCAGACCCCCATGGCCCTGACGCACCCCTACCGCGCCTGACTCCTCCCGTGCGTGGGCGCGGCACCGGGCATCGGGATCCTTCCCTGCCACAGCACGGTGTCACGACTCCAAGGGCCCGCGGGCCCGCGGATGAGAACCGTGCTGCGGATGCACGGGATCGGGCAGACGCATGCTGCGCCACGCGCCGCCCAGGATGATGAGCTGGACGACCTCGGTGAGCAGCTCGGCGCCCGGGCGGCGCCGCACGCCGACGACGATGTGGCGGCCACCCGCATCGTGTGGGGGCAGGCCGTCGACGCCTCTGACCCGGCAGGGGATGGGTCAAAGGGCCCGCTGGACAATCGCGGAAAACCTCTGACCGGCACAGACGGCCCGCACGCGGTGAAGGAGATCGCAGCGGGCGCACCGTCCGCAGCGCACCCCGCTTCCGCCGCGGGCGGCCTGCGTGCCCCGTCGGGAGAACTGGTGCTCGGCCTGAGCGCGGTCAGCACCCCGGACGCCCTGGCCCTGAAACTGTCCCAACTGCTGCGCCGGGCCGGAGTGCAGTCGATCCGGCAGCTGAGGCCCCGGCCCGGCGAAGCTGGTCGGCTACGGCACGGTGCTCCTGGCCGCGTGCGTCGTCATCCTGCTCGTCGCCGCCCGCGTGTGCGTGCGGTGTGCCCGGCCGGGGCAGTCCTTGCTGCAGCGACGTTTCTCCGCTGCCGGTCTCACCGTCAGTGTGCTGGTCGTACCGGCCGGACTGGCACTGCCCTGGCTCCTGGACGGCGACATCCCGGGACGATGGTTCGCCCATCTCATCGGGCTGCTGTAGTTGCCCGCGGGTATGGAGGCGGGCTGCTGTGGGATTTCTGGTGTGTGGTGGTGGGGTGTCCACCACCGAAGACAAGAACAAGACCATCGTCCGCGAAGCCTTCGACACCCTGTTCAACAAGCGGGACTACGCCGCTGCCGAGCGGTTCTGGTCCCCCGGCTACATCCAGCACAGCGCCCACATCGCGCCCGGCCGGGAGGGTCTCTTCGACCTGGTCGGAAGCATCCCCGCGGAGCTGAAGCACGAATGCGAACTGATCATGGCGGAAGGGGACATGGTCATGGTGCACGGGCGTTTCTCGGGGCACGGACAGCCCGCCCCGTGGATCGTCGCCGACTTCCTGCGCATCGAGGACGGCATCCTGGCGGAGCACTGGGACGTGATCGAGGCGGAAGCCTCCCGGAAGGAGTCCCTGAGCGGCCTGCCGATGTACGGCGACACCTTCCCCGAGGAACGCTGAGAGCAGCCACTGCTGTTCACACGGCCGCCGGCCACCGGCCGGCGGCCGATTCGCTGCAAGGGCTCCGAAATGCATGGGCCAAGGGGCGGGGAAATTCAGGTGCGGCTCCTGTACGGCGGCGACGGCATCCCGAATGCTTTTCCTGATCGGATAGCCTGCGCGTGGAAACGGCCGACGCCGCGCCCGTGCCGCTGAGCGCGAGCGCCAGGAGCGGGGAGCCCAGGTGGGGAGGGCGTAGCACGTCGCCGGGGCCGGTTTCCATATACCGCCGCGGAATACTAGGGGAACGTACTGAAGTCCTTGCGGTGTGCACAATCCGGAGGACTTTCGTTGACTCGCCGTAAGCGGTCTGGGTATGGTTCCGAAAATTATTGAGCGTCATCCTCCTATATCGCCTTCATATTTTCCAGGAAGGGAGTCAGGGTGTCGATCCATTCGTTTTTTTGGCACTGTCGCAGACCTGCCCTCCCCATGCCGGGTGTTAATTATCCTTGTATTCACCGTTCCTTACTGCCCGGCAGCCTCCTCGGCGAAGAGAAGGGGTCGTAATGCTGGACGCTCCGCACGCCACGTGGTGGGTCGAAGACGGAATCCAGCTCGCCGACCCGCTGCAGGTCGGGCACAAGTTCGCGCGGCAGGCACTGCTGGCGCGTGCGGGTTTCCCGATTCCGCCGCTGGCGTGCATACCCGCCGAGGTGTTCGACCGGATCGTCCGTCCGGCACTCGGTGAGCCGGCGTCCCCGGGGACGGGCCCGGCCGCCGACGTCGCGGCGCGGGCACGGGAACTGCAGCGGACGGTCCGCGGCCTGGAAGTGCCGCGGCGGTTACGGGACGTGCTGGACGACCGCTTCGACGCACTCGCCGGACCGGCCGGACTGGTGGCGGTACGCGCCTGCGTGGTCCCGCAGCCCGGCGGGCTGGACTCGGGCGGGGACTCCGAGGAGTCGGGCGAGGACTCGGCGCACGACCCGTTCGCCGGCCTCAGCGACAGCTTCCTCTACGTGGGGCGCGACGAACTCACCGAGCGGATCGTCGCCTGCTGGGCCTCCGCGTTCAATCCCGAGGCGGCGGCGTACCGGGCCCGGCGGGGACTGAACCCCTTCACGGCACGGGTGGCCGTGGGAGTCCAGCGCATGGTCATGGGCGTGCGGTCGTTCGTGGCCTTCACCCGCGACCCCCGCGACGGCGCCGGGCGCTGCGTGATCGCGGCAGCCCACGGCATCGGTGAGGGAGTGGTCCAGGAGAAGGCCGACGTCGACCACTTCTTCGTGGACCGCGCCTCCGGGGAGATCGAGGCGCACCTCGTCGTCAAGACCCGGGCGGTGGGCTGGGACCCGCTCCGGCCGACGGAGGGGCCCGTGGCCGTACCGGTGATCCAGGGCGCCGCCGCGCCGGTGCTGACGGACGCCGAACTCAGGGAGATCAGCGCGATCGCGCTGCGCGTCGAGGCGCACTTCGCGGCCCCCCAGGACATCGAGGGCACCATCTCCTCGGACGGCGGCATCCACCTGGTGCAGGCCCGGCCGATCGCGGCGGCACCACAGCCGCCGGACCACCCGCCGCAGCCCGCCGACCACCCGCCGCAGCCCACGGACCACGCGCCGCAGCCCACGGACCACGCGCCGCAGCCCACGGACCACGCGCCGCAGCCCACGGACCACGCGCCGCAGCCCACGGACCACGCGCCGCAGCCCACGGAACGTCCGGACACCAGCGGGGACGTGCCGGGAATCCTGTGGGACAACAACAACGTCACCGAGAGCTACCCCGGCGTCAGCTGTGCTCTGACGTTCTCGGTGGCCCGGCAGCTGTACGAGGCCGGCTTCACGGACCTGTACCGGCGGATGGGTGTGCCCGCCCGCGTCCTGAGACGCAACCGTCCGCTGCTCGGACGGATGGTCGGGCACCTGAACGGCCGCATCTACTACCAGCTCGACTGCTGGTACCGGCTGCACGGGCAGATCCGCTGCTTCCGGCCGCTGTGGTCCACCTGGGAGCAGTCCCTCGGACTGGCCGGAAGGGGCGCACGGCACGGCGGCGGTTCCCCCGCCCGGGGAGCGCGCGCCCGGATCGGCGATGCCGTCCATCTCACGGAGATCCTGCTCAGACTGGCGGCCCACCCCTACCGGGTCCGCCGGTTCCTGCGCTGGTGGGACGGGTACCACCCGCGGCTGGCCGGGGCATCCGCGATGCGCCCGCAGGAGGCGGTGGAGGCGTACCGGGCCCTGTGGACACAGGTGTCCCGCCGCTGGGGGGTCACGCTGGTGAACGGGATCTTCCTGTTCACCGCGACCTGGGCGACCAACGGCCTCCTGCGCCGGTGGCTTCCGCGGGCGGACCGGAGCCTGCTCAACGGCATGCTGGTCGGAGGGCCGGACAACCGGTCCGCCGCGGCACTGCGTTCGGCGCTCTCGCTGGCCGAGACCGCGGCCGCGTCCCCCGCCCTGCGCGCCGCCGTGCTGTCCGACACGGATCCCGAACGGCTGTGGCGGGAACTGCTCCGGGGCGGTCACGGCGAGCCGTTCGCGGCGGCCCTGCGCGAGCACCTGCGGCTGCACGGCGACCGCGGTCTGCAGGACCTGAAGCTGGAGACCCTGACGCCGCGCGACGAGCCGTGGACCGTACTGCACAGCGTGCGCGCGTTCCTGCGGCAGGGACTGACCGTGGCGGGCAGCCGGGACACCGGCCGGGAGATCCGCCACCAGGCCGAGCGGGAGTTGCGCGGCGGCCTGCGCAACCCGTTCAAGCGGGCCCTGCTGAACCTCACGTTCGGGGCGATGCGGGCGTTGATGCGGATCCGTGAGGACACCCGGTTCTGCCGCAGCGAACTCATCGGCGACTGCCGCGCCCTGCTGCTGCGGCTGGGCGCGGAACTGGCAGCCACGGGCCGTCTGGACCGGCCGAGGGATGTCCTGGACCTCACCGCCGAGGAGGTCCTCGGCGCCTTCGACGGCACCCTGGCGGGAGCCGACCTCAGGGGCCTGGCGGCCGTGCGCGCCGCCGAGCGGGCCCGCTGGACGGCCGAGGATCCCCTGCCGGTACGCCTGGAGACCGACCCCGGCCTGCCGCTGGCGACCGCGCTGCCCGCCCCCCTGGACCAGGGCCGCGAAGCGGCGCGGCGGCAGTCGGCGGCGGACCGCACGGCGCCGCCCGGCCGGCTGACCGGACTGGCGTCCAGCTCCGGCACCGTACGCGGCAGGGCGAAGATCGTGCTGGACCCGTCGGCCAACGCCGACGAGTGCCGGGGCCGCGTCCTGATCGCACGCGAAACCGACCCCGGCTGGCTCTTCCTGATGATGGCGGCGAGCGCCCTGGTGGTGGAGCGGGGGACGCTGCTCTCGCACACCGCCATCACCGGGCGGCTGCTGGGCATCCCCACCGTCGTGGCGGTGCGCGACGCCACGGCTCTCATCGCGGACGGCAGCCTCGTCGAGGTCGACGGCGCCTCCGGCACGGTACGCATCCTGAGCGAGGCGGCCTCATGACCCGCCGACCGGACGAGTACGTCCGCCGACCGGGCCAGTACGTCCGCAGGCTGGGCCGCTACGTCCGCGCCGCCTATCCCCCCAGGATGCAGCCGCCCCTGATGATCTTCTGGGCCGTGGGGCTCACCGCCCTCTTCGCGTGCGCCACCGGAGCGGTCTCCCACTGGCGTCCCGACGGCGGGCTCGCCCTCACCTCCGTCACGCTGGTCGTGGACATGCTCCTGCTGCGCGCGCTCGACGACATCCGTGACCACGCATACGACCGCCGCCACAATCCGGGGCGGCCGCTGCCCAGCGGGACGGTCACGGAACGCGACCTGCTGGTGCTGGTGACCGCGGGCGTCGTCTTCCTGCTGCTGCTCAACGCCGGCCGAGGCGTGGCCCTGACGGCACTGGTCGTGCAACTGGGCTACGGAGTCGGTGTGATGACACTGGAGTGGCGGACCGGATGGCCGTCCGCGGACCGGCTCGGGCTCCAGCTCGCCCTCAACCTGCCGATCCAGACGCTGCTGAGCCTGTACGTGTACGTGGGCTTCCTGCGGTCGGAGCACCAGCGGCCCGACCTCGCCGGGCTGACGGCCGTGGTGGCCGCCACGCTGGGCGGCCTGTGCCTGGAACTCGGGCGCAAGACCACCCGCCGCCCCCGGCCGGGGGAGCGGACCTACGCCACGGTGCTCGGTCCGTCACTGACGTCGGCCGCGGCGGTGGCCTCCGGCGCGGCGGCCACCGCCGTCGCGCTGGCGATCACCCAGCCGTGGCACCCCGGCGCCTCCGGATACGGCTGGGGGTGGCTGGTACTGCTTCCGCTGCTCCTGCCCGCCACCGCCGCCGCCCGGTTCGCCGCGGGCGCCGCGCAGTGGCCGGCGGCACTCGTCCGCACCTACCTCCCGGCGATGTACGCCAGCTTCCTGGCGGTCGGCTGGCTCACGAAGGGGAGGACGGGATGACGATCCCTCATGACCCGGCCGCCGGCGGCCCGGGCTTCTGGACACTGCTCGGGCCCGACTTCGCGGGCAAGTCGACCGTGCTGGACCGCCTCCACGACGACCACGGCTGGCGGGTCGTGTCCTACGACGACCGGTATCTGGAGAACGACCCGCTGATCGGCCGGCTGCGACGGCACTGGGTCGACGACGCCTTCGTGCGGGCCGGGCAGCGCTACTCCCCGGAACTGGTGCTCTCGGTGCTGCACACGATCGTGCTCCACCTCCGCGACCGGCTCGCCGAGGGGGCCGGAGAGGACCGGGTGATCGTCGACTCGTACTTCTACAAACTGCTCGCGAAGTGCCGCCTGCTCGGTGTGCGGCACGACCCCACGTTCGACCACTGGCGGTCGTTCCCCAAGCCCAGGGGAGTGCTCTACCTGGACGTGCCGCCGGAGATCGCCTGGGTGCGCAGCGGCCACGGCGCCCGGCTGAACGCCTTCGAGCAGCACCCGGGGACCGCCGGCCCGGAGGGGTTCGTCCGGCTGCAGTCGCAACTGCGCGAGGCGGCACTGGAGGAGGTCGGCGACATCCCGGTGACGGTCGTCGACGGCTCCGCCGACCCCGACATCGTCCTGAAGAACGTACTGGCGGTCCTGGAGACGGAGGGCGTGCGATGAGCCCGAGCCCGGTCGGACAGCTGAAGCCGGCCGTGCCGGCCACGCAGGAACGGCTGGCCGAACTCCTCGACGAACGCGCCGCCTGGGTGGGCGACCGGCCCCACCGCTCCCCGCAACAGCACCCGGAACAGCACCCGGCGCAGAGCCCGGCGGAGAGCACCGTGCTGGTGCTGCTGCGCTCCGTCGACCTGGACGGCCTGGTCAACGGCGCCCGCGCCTTCGCGGCAGGGCTGACCCCGGCCGAGGCCGACGCCTGGCGCCGGTCCTGGACCAGGACACTCTTCCTGTTCGGCAACCCCGCCAACCTGACCCACCGCACCCCGGCGCGGACCACGGCCCGCAGCGGCAGCACCGCCTGGCTCGGCCCGTTCCCCTCCGGACGGCTGCCCGGCCCGGCCCGGCTGCTCAAACCGGTCTGCGGCGTACTTCCGCAACTCCCCCCGCAGACCGTCGTCGCCCCCGACCCGGCGCCCGGCGCGCCGCCCGCCTCCCCCCAGGGCCCCTGCCGGGACCTGTACATCGCGGTGCGCGACCTGACGTTCGCCGAATACCTCGTACACCTCCATCACACCCTGGCCGAGTCCGTGCTCCAGGGGCGTCTGTCGCCGCACGAACGGCTGCGCCTGATCCACCGCCCGGACCTCGACGCCGAGACGGCCCGCGGGACTCCCGGATACGCCCGCGTCCACTACGCCCCCGGCGACCGGGCGCGGCTGCGTCTTTACCTCTGGCTCTCCTGACCAGCCGCCCGGCACGACTCCCGGACGGCGACGAACAGCCCCACAGACGACGAGGACACATGGACCTTCCCGACTTCACCCCCGCCGACCTGGCCCGCCTGGCGCTCTCCACGCACCTGCAGCGACTGTCGGAGTCGCTGCGGGTGGCGGTCGTCGCCGAGGACCACGCCACGGGCGCGGACGGCGGCGCCGGACTGACCACGGACCTCCGCTCGCTCCTTGCGAGCGAGGTTCCGCTGCTCCACGAGGCCATCGCCGGATACGCGCAGGCCCTCGGGGAGCCCCCGCAGGAACCGCCCGGTGCACCGGACGCGGCCGCGGCCGCCGCCCTGCACGTACAGGACCCGGCGGCCGAGGCCGCCGCGCTCGACGCCTGGTACGTACGGCACGCGCAGCTGGAACCGCTCGCACGGGTCGGCGACCCGTTCAGCCGGCTGCTGAGCGGGCGCACACCGAGCTCCGAGGACTGCCTGATCTGCGCCAAGTACGCGGGCCGGCCGGTACCGGCCTGGGCGGGCTTCGCCCGGCCGCCCGGCGGCCACCTCGTCGACGACGGAACCTGGCGGGTCGGGCACGGCCCCACTCCGTACTGGCCGGCGGGGACCCTGCTGATCGAGTCCCGCCGGCACTTCCTGGACTGGGCGGACTTCGACGCCGACGAGGCCGCCGGCTTCGGCCCGCTGGTCAAGCGGCTCACCGACCCGCTGAAGGAGGCCACCGGCGCCACCCGGATCCATGTCTTCTCCTGCATGGAGGGGACCGCGCACTTCCATGTGTGGCTGGTGCCCCGGACCGAGGGCAGGCCGCCCGGCCGGACCTTCGTCGCCGACCCCGGATACTGCACCCCCACCGAGGCCGAGGACATCGTCGACCGCGTCAGGAAGACACTGGACCGCACGGCGACGGACCGATGACCGGGGCCACGCTCACCGCCGGAGCCACCCGCACCGCCACGGACCCCCGCACCGCCACGGCCGCGCTCACGGCCGCGCTCACGGCCGGAGCCGCCGCGGAGGCCGCCGCGGACGGGACCGGATACCGCATCCTGCTGGCGCCGGTGACCGTCAGCCCCACCAAGCCGCTGACGCCCACGCATCTGAAGTACCTGCTCTCCCTCGACATGCTCTACCGGGCCACCAGCACGTTCGCCGACGTCACGGTCGTGTACCACCACGCCGCGCACGCGGGCAGCCGGCAGGTGGCCGGGTTCTGGGAGTACCTCGACCGCTGCCACCCCCGCGCGGCCTACGAGACGATGACCGAGGAGGACATCGGGGAGCTCTACACCGCCTACCACCGCGCCGCGCCCGCACCGGACACCGACCTCGGCCCGGTGGTGCGGCGCGCCGGGGCGGGCTGGACGCACCCGGCCACCGCACGCCTGCTCGACCTGTGGGAAGGCCACTACCGGCTGCTCGGCATGTTCGACCCCGAGCTGGGCCGGACCGGCCCCGAACCGGCCTCCGAGTCCGCCGTCCTGGACCTGCTGGCCGACCGGAACCTGTGCATCGACGCCCGCGGGCTGGGCGCCCCCGCCTACCTGGACGCGACCGCGGCGGGGCTGCCGCTGCGGGCCGTCACCAGCCCGCAGGGCCGGTCGAACTACCTGCTGTATCTGCTGCGCGAACTGATACCGCTGCTGGACGGCCACGACCTGGTCGTACTGGCCCACGACACCGACCTGCGCACCGACTACCGGACGGTCGCCCATGTGCTCGGCGCCCTGGGCGCCGACGTCGCACGGTTCGAGGTTCCGCGGGTTCCCCTCGACGGAGTCGCCCGGTCGACCAGGTTCGGAGGCTGGCAGGGCCACACACTGGGCGCCTTCGCCGGCCCGCTCGTCGAGGAGTTCGGGACCGCGGCGTTCCGGCTCGGCCTGCGCCTCTACCTGGTGGCCGGCCTGGGCAGGACCGCCCACCACTCCTTCTCGGTACACCACCTCAAGCGCTGGATCCGCCGCGCCGTGCGGCTGCTGGACGAACTCGGCGGCCGGGAAGCCTCCGGGGCCGCCGCGGAGCGCACCGCCGCGCGCTACCTCGCGGCGGGAGCGGGGCGGCGGCGCTACGCGGACCCCTACCGGCTGGCCACCGCGCTGATGGGCCGCGACGCCGCGGTGCCGGCGGAGCAGCTGCTCCGCATCGTCATGGGACCGCTCGGGGGCGGCAGCGTTCCCGGCGGCAGAGAGAGGTGAACGGAATGTCGATCGCAACCGGTAGCCCCGGCCTGCTGGAATCCGCCGCGGCACTCGACTTCTCACGCACCGTGGACCAGAAGCTCATCCACCGCCGCAACGCCACCGAGGCGTTCCTGGCCGACGTACGCCCGGTGGATGCGCGCAGCTATGTGGCAGCGGCGCTGCTGCCCCGCGTGCACCCCCACTACACCAGCCACACCCGGCCCGCGGGCGGCCCCCCCGACCCGCTGCTGCTGCTCGAATGCTGCCGGCAGGCGGAGACCTACGCCGCGCACTCCTTCTTCGGGGTGGAGACGGATGCCTGTTTCGTGCTGCGGAACTGGTCCGTGGAGATGTTCCCGGACGCCCTCCAGGATGCCCCGACCGGCTGCAGGGAACTGCTCATGACAGCGGTCACCGCCAGTGCCGGACCGGCCGGGGCCCGGGCGCGCGGCCTGTTCCACGACATCGACCTGTACCTGGCGGGCGCCCTGGTCGCCCGGGTCCGCATGGAGGTCGGATACCTCGCCCGGGACCTCTACACGGTGATCAGGTCACGCGGGCGCACCAGCCCCCTTCCGCTGTCCGACGGGCCGCTGCCGGCCCGCGCGGGCCGGCCGGCCGATCCCGCCCACGTGGGGCGGATCAACGCCGCGGACGCCCTGCTGCTCGACGTCCGCGCCGCCCGGGACGCCGTGACCGCGACCCTGCGGATCGCGGCGGACAACCGCAGCTTCTTCGACCACCCCCACGACCATGTGCCGGGAATGGTGCTGACGGAGGCGGCCCGGCAGCTGGCGGCGGTGGCGGCCCACACCTGGGACGGCATCCCGCCGCACGTGAGCGCCGTGGCCGCCGCCCGGTCGTCGTTCGCCGCGTACACCGAACTCGACGAGACCGTCTCGATGACGGCGACACCGGCACAGGACGGCGCGGGGCCCGCGGCGGCGGACGGCGGACCGGCGGGCCGGCGCGCCGTCGAGGTGGTGTTCCGCCAGCGGGACGCGCAGACCGCCCGGATGAGCGTCCTCATGGCCCTGGACCCCCGTGCGGCCCTGGACTCCCGTGCGCCCTTCGGCGGCGGAGGGAGCAGCGGATGAGTCCCACGGGCCGGACCGGCGGCCGGGCCCTGGGCAGGTCCCGGCCTTCGTGGCCGCCGCCGACAGCGCCCTGGTCATCGGCGCGGGAGCGGTGGCGCCGCGCGCTCACATCGACCGGGTGGGCAACACGCTCACCCGGGGGTCCGCCGCCCCGCACCGGCCGCGGACGGCACACCCCAGGCCAGGGCTTCGCAGGACGAATCCCCGATCAGGCAGGAGGACGACGGTGAACATGCTGGAAGAGAAGATCACGACGGTTCTGTCGGAGCACTTCAGGATCAGCCGCGATCTGATCGACTCCGACGTGACGTTCGCGGAGATCAAGTTCGACTCCCTGACCCTTGTCGAGCTGGCGCTCACCCTGGAGAACGAGCTGGGCATCGCGATCGAGGACGGCGAACTCACCGACGGCATGACCGTCGCGGACGCCGCCGGCCTGCTGAGCGCCAGACAGGCGGGACTCTGATGCCGGCGCAGGCACGGCCGTTCGCGGTGGCGATCACCGGGCTCGGCCTGGTCACCCCGGCCGGCATCGGCGTCAAGGAGAACTGGGACCGCGTCCTGTCGGGAGTCTCCTGCGCGGCGACCGACGAGACACTGCGCGGCTGTCCGGCCGACTTCAGCTGCCGGGTGCCGGGGTTCGACCCGCAGACCCTCCTGGGGGGCTTCTCGTCCTGGCAGCTGGAGCGGTTCGTACAGCTGGCGGTCGTCGCCTCCCGGCAGGCCCTCGACGACTCCGGCTGGGATCCCCGGACGTGGGACGGCACCCGCGTGGGAGTGGTCCTCGGCAACTCCCTCGGCGGGGTCCAGTCCATCGAGCGCCAGCACACCGCCCTGCTGGAGAACGGGCCACGCAAGGTCTCCCCGCTGCTGATCCCCATGTTCATGGTCAACATGGCCGCCGCACAGGTCGCGATCGACATCGGCGCCAAGGGACCCAGCCACGTCACCGCGACCGCCTGCGCCTCGGGAACGACCGCGGTGGGCACGGCGCGCGAGCTGCTGCGCTCCGGGGCCTGCGACGTGGTGCTGGCGGGCGGGACCGAGTCGGCTCTGACCCCGCTCGTCATGGCGGGACTCAGCCGGATGGGGGCCCTGTCCACCCGCGGGGAGGAACCGGAGCGGGCCTGCCGCCCCTTCGACGCCGACCGCGACGGCTTCGTGGCCGCCGAGGGGGCGGGCGTGCTGGTCCTGGAACGGACACCGGACGCCGTCGCCCGCGGCGCCCGGGTACGGGCCATGGTCCGCGGGTACGGCAGCTCCACCGACGCCCACCACGCCACGGCCCAGGCGCTCGACGAGGCGGCCCGCGTCGACTCCGCGCTCGTCGCATCCCGGCTCAACACGCTGCTGGACGCGGCCCGCCCGTACGAGACCGGTGAGGTCGACGACGTACGGACCCGGGCCAATGAACTCGCCGCCGCGCGACCGACGACGATCGCGGCCTGAGAGCATCGAGCGCATGGGAAAGCACAGCCGACCCGGACCGTCGAACCAGCCGTCGCGTGCCATCCCGCGCCCCGATACCGACGACCCGCTCGCGCCGTACAACAAAAGGCGCCGACCGCCGATGGACATCTACCGGCGTCACCGGTCCGTGCACGGCGGTGCCGGCCACCTCCGGCCCGACGAACTGCGGGTCCTGGAGGAGTGGGACGACTTCGCGTACCAAGTGGTCGGCACCGCCCCCGACCTCTCGGCGGCCCAAGAGTGGGTGAATGAACTCCAGATCGGCGACGACTCGGCAGCTTGATGACCTTCGGTGAAGGCCGTCACGCTAGATCAGGGACGTACCGGGTCCGGTGGAGGTCCGTGATCTCTCAGAACTACTCATTTCTGCGAGCACGAAAGAGTGGGTTACGCAAGGTGCAGCACCGCCCAGCAGGAGCTCCAGAGCCAGCTCGACGCCCTGGAAGAAGCCGGGTCCGGCCGGAGTTCGTCAAGGCGATGGAGTTCGCCCGCACCATCAAGACGGCCGTGCCCCATCAGCGGGTGATCTTCATGGTGCATGAGAT
>NZ_JBWDPA010000005.1:0-43082 GCF_056270325.1 Streptomyces sp. RLA012
TGGTGATCAGCGTGAATGGTTCAGCTGGCTCGGTCCAGAAGTCGACGCCGTGCTGCTCCGTGAGGAGAGCGCCGCGGTGGAGTGGATGAGAGGGGTGGCAGTCACAACCTCCCAGCTGCGTACGAGTTCTTCATGCACCACCGCGTACGGACGTATGTGATCAGGCGTCTGTTCGAACCGGCGGCGCGCCAGCGCCCTGGGCCGGGATGACGGCCTCGAACTCCTGAAGCCTTCGCCGGGGCGCCGGTCTCCCCGGCCGCTTCTGCTGCGGCCTGCAGCAGGCGGGCGGGCAGTTCCGTAAAAGCCAGCAGGTCCGGGCCAGGTGCCGGGCGGCTGGTGTCGCGTACCAGCGGGTGCAGCCGCGCGACCGGTAGCGCGTCCAGCCCGGCCGCGGAGTGCCAAGTCAGCTTGACACTTCCTCTGGTCGCCGGTCATCGCCGGGCTGTGGCGGGGATGGCGTTGTCGATGAGGACGGCGGCGATGGCGGCGGCGGTGGGGAAGGCGTCGGCGTTGAGGACCCGGGTGCGGGCCGCGGCGCCGTCGATGAGCAGCGCGAGCTGTTCGCCGAGCTGTTCAGGGTCGGCGGCGCCGGCTTCGCGGGCGGTGTCGGCGAGCCGCGCGGCGACGGCTTTCTTGTACTCGCGTGCGTACTGGGATGCGGGGTGCTGGGGGTCGTGGAGTTCGACGGCGGCGGCGATGTAGGGGCACAGGGGGTGGTGGGGGGGATGTCGAAGGCGGCGAGGAGCCGTTCGCGGGGTGAGGTCGGTGCGGTCGAACACGCCGGACAGGACGGAGGGTCGAACCGGCGCAGGTACTCGGCGACGAGTTCGTCCTTGCCGTGAAGTGCTGGTAGGCCGTGCGCTTGGACACCTCGGCCGCGGCGCACAGCTGGTCCATGCCGGTGCGGTTGATGCCCTGCTCGCGGAACAGCTCTGGGACGCCTGAGGATGCGCTCAGGCGCCCCGGTCCGCGGGCAGCGGCCCGTGGGGCCCTTCTCCAACTCCGTCATGGATCCACCGTACCGCAGCTGGGTAACGGCCGGTGTACATAGTTTCGTCCCCGACGCCCGCCCGTACGGTACGTACACAGGGCGGTGAACATAACACCGTCGTCCCAGGTACACACGGCACCACCGACCCAAGGGAACGACTATGGGAAAGCTCGACGGCAAGGTCGCGGTCATCACCGGCGGCACCACCGGCATGGCGCTGGCAGGCGCGAAGCTGTTCGTCGACGAGGGAGCGCACGTCTTCATCACCGGCCGCCGCCAGGACGCCCTGGACGAGGCCGTGAAGCAGATCGGCCGCAACGTCACCGGCGTCCAGGGCGACGCCGCCGACCTGGACGACCTGGACCGCCTCTACGACACCGTCGAGCGGGAGAAGGGCAGCATCGACGTGCTGTGGGCCTTCGCGGCGGGGCGAGCTCGCCCCGCTCGGCGAGATCACCGAGGGCCCAGTTCGACACCCTGGCTCGGGGCTCAACGCCCGCGGCACCCTGTTCACCGTCCAGAAGGCCCTCCCGCCTTCTTCAACGACGGCGGCTCCATCCTCATGACCGGCTCCAACGCCTCCCTCGGCGCCTTCCCCGGCTGGAGCGTCTACGCCGGCCAGCAAGGCCGTCCAGCAGGCCTGGGCCCGCATCTGGCTCAACGAGCTCTAGGACCGCCGCATCCGCGTCAACGTCCTGACCCCCGGCCAGGTCGCCACCGCCAAGCAGGCAGAACTCTTCGACGAGGCCACCAAGCGCCAGTTCGAGTCCCTCATCCCCCGCGGCCAGATGGGGCCGCCCCGACGAAATCGCCACCGCCGCCCTCTTCCTCGCCTCCGACGACTCAGCTACGTCAACGGCATGGAACTCGTGCCGACGGCGGCACCACCGCCATCTGAACCGAACAACCCACAACCAGGGCGGGACATCTCATGAGCGACATCAGCATCATCGGCACCGGAAACAGGCGCACCATCGGCGCGCGGGCCATAGCGGCGGCAACACCGTCGAGATCATGGACCGCGATCAGTCCAAGGCCGCGGATGGCCAAGGCACTCCCAGGCGGCGCCACGACGTGCGAGAATAGCGCTCCGCCCCGGCCGGGGACATCGTCAGTCGTGGCCCTGTTGCACGACGGTGTCGTGCCGGTCGTCGCCCAGTACGGAGACGCTCTCGCGGGCAAGGTCATCGTCGACATCAGCAATCCCTTCAACTCCACGTTCGACGGGCTGGCCCACCGCGAGGAGACGCCTCGATCGCGCAGGAAGTCGCCAAGGCGGCCCCGGCCGGCGCCAGCGTGGTGAAGGCGTTCCAACACCGTCTTCCGCCATGTCCTGGAGAAGGGCGGTCGGCTCCGACGTCTTCATCGCCGGCGATAACGCGCAGGCCAGGCGTGTGGAGGCGTTCATCGAAGACCCCTCGGGATGCGACCGCTGGACGTCGGCGGCCTGAAAATGGCGCACTGGCTGGAGGGAGCGGGCGGTGGTTACGGTGGGCCTGCCAACCACGGGGTGGGGAACTTGGACTTCGCCCTCAGCATCACCGAACTTCCCGTCTGAGCAAACGGTTGACGGATTACCGAAAGGAGAGCGCCCACCGCGAAGTCCGCCGCCGCATCACGGCGACGGGCAGTAAGCGACACCCAGGCCATCCGAGGTAGGCCTACCTCCTGGTGATGCCGAGCCTGCTGTCCATATCAAGGTGAAATCTCCCGTACGGGTCGACGTGGGACCAGAACAGCGGGGACAGCCCGCGCCGGTCTGCGGCGGTGAGCTTCCCGGCCCACTGCGGGGCGCGGAGACCTCCTGGAGAAGCTGGGTGTTGATCAAGACCAGGCTGGATTGCAGGAGATGGAGTGCGAGCATGGAGACCTCGGCGTGCTCGCGGTCGGCGCCGGTGAGGACGCTCTCGCGGCCGTAGAAGATCTTGTCGTTGGTGGAGTTCCAGCTCTCGACGACCTGCAGTCCGCCGTTGATCTTGCGGCGGAGATGGTCAGCGAGATAGTCGCAGGCGAAGATCGGTCCTGACCGCCGCCCGAGTTCTCGGCTTCAGGAGTTCGAGGCCGTGACCGGGGCGTGTACCGGTGGTTCTGGATACCGGTGAGGCCTCTCCGGAGCGTTGGAGGGGCCTCACCTGGTCATGCGGTCAGATCCGTACCGACTCCGTCCGTCAGGTTCGAGGCTGCCGGCGGTGCGGGTCAGAGGTCGGTCGGCGGCAGGCTTCTCAAGGGCCCGGCGGCTTGCGGGCGGTTGCGGCTGTCCGGGTTGGTTCTGGAGCATCTGCGGCGATCAGCCGGCTGTTCTCGATCATCAGCCGCTGGTTGACGTTGCGAATGCCTGCATGGCGGTCTCTGCCTGGCGGCTGGCTGCGAGTGCTGCGTCTCGTTGCTGGCGCAGTTCCTCCATCTCCGTGTCGCGCAGCGAGCGGGCGTTCAGGCCGTCGCGGAGGCGGGCGCCCAGTTCGTGGGCGCGTAGCGTGCGCAGCTCGTTCTGGACTTCGTGAAGGGTCCGTTGCAGGGCGGCGTTCTGTTCCAGGAGCATGCGGTTCTCGACTTCGAGGGCCGCCTCCTTGCGGGCGGTCGCTGCTGCCACCGCCCGCGGCCCGTCTTGGGCGAGCTGGGCGCGGACCGTCTCGGCTTCCGCTTTGAGGTCGCGGTGGCGTTGAAGGTACTGCGGGTTGACGACGGCCCGCCGGGTGATCTCCGCATCGGAGAGGGCATGGCGGCTCTTGCGCATCGCGGCCAGGACGTTAAGGACCCGCTGTCGGCACTTCCCGCCGCCGGGGAGTGCGGTACGGCGGGTGAGACGCCGGAAGCGGGCCTTCCAGCCGGTCGGCTGCGCCGGGAGCGGCGGCGGGGTGAGTTGTCGAACGCCGTGGCGTCTTCGATCTCCACCTGCAACGGGACCGTGCCGTCGGCCCGGACCAACTGCTCGTCGGTGGTGTCCAGATGAACGGAGACCCGTACGGCTCCGCGGTCGGCGTCGAGGTAGGCGAACACGAGGATGCCCGCGATCTCGATGCAGGGCAGGCCTTCGTCGTCGGGGTTCGCCTGCGGGTGGAAGACCGCCGAGCTGTTCGCCTCCGCGCAGGCCTCGGCGTCCGAGAGGCTGAGGCTGAAGGGCGCTCGCAGATGACGGGAGATGTCGGCGGGGTACAGCGTGTAGCCCGCGTCGCCGCGGTTGCTCTCCGGCCCGTAGTAGAGGTTCACGGCCGTCTGGTCGTCGGCGGGAGGCCGGTACGGGAAACCGTCGGTGCCCGCCACGTCGTCCCAGGAACTGCGTACCTCCTGCGCGAGCGAGGCCAGGGCGGAAGCCTCGTCGGACCAGAGGGTCACGTCATCGCTGTGCCGGTCCCACTGACGCAGCACCCATGCCCGGCCGGCTGCCTGCGTGGTGAGGTCGTCGGTGACGGCGAAGCTGAAGCGGCTCAGCCACCCTTCGACGATGTCGACGGTGTCCGCACCCGGCCATTCGCCGGTGCGCTCCTGGAGGCCGTCCATCAGGTCGGCCAGGTCGATGATGGCCTCGCCTGCGGGTGTGGCCGGGTCCGGTGTGATCAGCATGGCGGTTTCCTTCCGTGCGGAACGGGGCGGTCAGGCCCCGTTCATGAGGCCGTTCCAGAGGTCCATCAGGTGTTGCTGTTCGGGGGTGAGAGTCGCGGTGCACTGGCCACGCGATTTGCCAGGACAGGCACGTCGAGGCTGATGCCGGAGGGCACATCGGGCCGCTCGGGCAGCGAGACCAACTGGTAGTTCCGGGTGTGGATCATCCAGAACTCCGTGCCGGTCGGCAGGGCTGCCGCTGCGGGCAGCTCGTCCGTGGTGCGCGACAGGCAGGGGCGGGAGGGATCGGTGCAGGGCCGTCCGGCGGGGTGGCTGGCCAGGACGGGGCTGCTGCGTGCGTGGCGGTGCCGTTTACACGAACTCCCGCAGGTTCCTTGGGCGTTCTTGTTGCTGGTGGCCGCACAGGCCAGGCCGCGACGGGTTCATGGGACTGTTGGGAGATTCTGGCATTCGGTCAGGTTTCTTGAGTTCGCTGATATTTTTCGGCGCACTGTCGCTCCTGGTGAAGTGAGTGAGGACTCTGTGGCGTTAGCGACGGTGCGCTCGCTGGGTTCGCCGCGAAGCCTGCGCACGAACGGGTTACGAGGACTACGAGCAAGGCTCGTGGACCAGTACCTGCTGGCGTCCGTCGGAGCCGGGGTCGAGGACGTCACGATCGCGGGCGACCGGGCGGTCCTCTTCGAGCTGATCCGGTTCGTGGGCCGGCCGGTGTGGACCGTGCAGCCAGACGACGCCGACCGTTTCCTTGTCCACCAGCGCAAGGTCCGGGGCCTGGCGAAGGGCACCGTGCACAACAACGCGGGCTCGATCGCCCAGTTCTTCGACTTCCTCATCGCCCGCTACCAGGGCGATGTGCATGCGCTGACCGGGCACGTGCTGGTCCAGCCGATCGATGAATTCAACCGCCCGGCCAGGGCCGACTACGGTTCGCCGCGCATTCCGCCGTCTTCCTCGGAGGTCGGCGACCTGTTCGCGGCCTGGCGGACGTCGCTGCCGTCGGCGCGCAAGTACCTGCCGGCCGCCCGATACTTCGCCGCGTCGCTGTGGCAGCGCGCCAGGCTGCGGATAGGCGAGACCAGGATGCTCGACATCCGCGACTGGCGGCCCGACCTGGGCGAAATACGGCAAGCTGCACGTCCAGCATGGCAAGGGAAGCCGTGGCCGCGGCTTCAGCGGCTCGTCCGGCGATCCAACTCGGTGGACGCACTGGTGAACTGGTGGTTCACCGATGTTGTCACCCAGTTCGGCGACGACTACGCGGACCCCGACGCGCCGCTGCTGCCGAGCGAGCGCCGAGATCCGTATACCGGCTGGTGCCGCCGCGTGGGCGACGACGCTCTCCGCTCCGGACTGGCCAAGGCCGTTGGGCTGCACTTGCCGTCCTGGTCCGGCCGTCTGACGCCGCACGGGCTGCGACACTTCTGCGTCCGAGTACTACGCCCAGGGGCTGGACCTGAAGGCGGTCCAAGAGCTCCTCGGACACGAGTGGCTGTCCACTACGACACGTTATGTCCATGTCCACAACGACCACATCGAACACACCTGGGCTGCGGCGAACGAACGGGTCGCCGCCCGGCTCGGGGCGAGCAACGGGAAGTGACACGGTGCGCTGGAACCTGCGGATGACGGCCGCGGAGCAAGGCATCTGGAAGTCCACCGAGATGCGCCGCCGCCTGGCGGAGGCCGGACTGGAGATCAGCGCGGGGAAGATGTCCGCTCTGTGGACCGGCGCTCCGACGACCGTGCGCCTGGACGACCTGGACATCATCTGCGCCGTCCTGGGCTGCACAACGGGCGACCTGCTGATCCGAGCCTGAGGTCGCGGCGGCCCGCCGCCCGGCCAGGCGGCCGAAGGCGGAGGCTGGCGGGACCAACTCGGTCACGCCTCGGCTCGGACGCAACCGCACGTTGCCGCCGGCGTGACCGCCCCGCGAACGTGCCCTGGATGCGGGCTGCGACCGGTTGCCCACACCAAGGCCAAGTACTGCTACGGCTGCCGCACACGCGGCTCGCACACACCACCGCCGTGCCGTCGTTGCGGCTCGCCGGACTACTACACAGCCGGACTCTGCCAGCGCTGCCACAAAGGCGCGCCGCCGCTGCCCGACTCGTGCCAATGGTGCGACGCATGGGGCCTGTTCAAATCGACCGGAGGTACCTGTGATGCCTGCCGCGACTGGGCCAGACGCCATCCCGGCGAAGGCACGTGCACCTCCTGCGGACGGACCGCGTCGCTCAATCCGGCAAGAGGAGTGCCGCCTGTGCTGGCGCCGAAGCCGGTCCTGGGCACGTGACCCGTCCGACCCCGACCGCCTTGAAGCCGTCACCGGCGGCCACCAGCTCTTCTTCCACGGCATGGAACAGCGGCTGGCACTGCTGGTGCCGCCCCACCACCGTCCGCCGCCCCGGCGCTTCCGCACCGCCGCACTCGCTCGCGCAGGCGTCCGGTCTTGCGACCGATCGACCCTGTTGTCCACCGCCAACTCGTCCTGTTCGACGCTCGCCGCGACTACGGGCGCCTGCGCACCCTGACGGTGCCCGACCCCGTCATGCCCGAGCTGCTGGAGTCCCTCCGAAGCCAGAAATGCCTGGACCTTGGCGAACAGCATGGCTGGACCCTGTGACTGGCTGGGTCAACCGTACCCTCAAGGTCCTGCTGGCCACCCAGGACACCCCTGGAGGACCAGTCGACGCCACCCGCGTGGCCGTGATCCGCGGGCTTAACTCCCAGTCCGCCCGACCATCGAGGTCCCTGGACCACGCGGCTTCCTGACGGACGACCGCTCACGACCGTCACCGCCTAGGTCGAGCGGAAGACCCCTCCCCTGCCCGCACAGATACGCAGCGAGATCGGCGAGTGGGCCGACGTCATGCAGAACGGCAGTACCGTCGCGCCGCGGCGTCACCCGCGTTCCGACCGGACGACTCGCCACTACCTCTACGCTGCCCCTGCCGCGCGCTCGACTCTGGGCGACGACCCGGCAATCGCTCCGCGAAGTCACTCGCGACGACGTTGTTGCCGTACTGCCCGTTAGAGGACCGACCGCAGCGAGATGGCTGAGGTTGATCTTCGGAGTGGACACCCTGACAATGGATCTTGATGGTCCAGGGAGGATGTAGGTAGGACGCAGTCTCCATCGGAGGGTTAGGAAGGACGCCGTCGCGCACCGCGCGGCGGGGGGGAAGCGGACGTACCGCGTGGCTGTGGCTGCGGATCTCGAGCGTCACCGCGGGTGCTTCGGACCTGGTTGCTGCAAGGACGAGGTTCAAGCCGCGCCCGAGGGTGGGATGGCAGAGGAACGGCGGAGGAGCCGGCCTGGCTGCGGGCGGAGAGCGCCCGGCTGCTCAAGGCCGAGCAGGAGTGGCTTAGCTGGAACGTGAGATTCTGCGCCGGGCAGAACCTATTTCGCCCGGAAGGTGAAGTGACCCTACTGCTGGGACTTATCTCCAAGAACCACGCCGATTCGGCGTCCAGCCGGATCTGCCGGGTGCTCAGGGCGTCCCGCGCCGGCTACTACCGGCATCTGGCCATCGAGCGAGGCTCGCGCCCGTATCGATGAGCGAGGAGAACGGACCGTAAGCGGGATCCGCGCCATCCATGCCGAACACCGGGGGCGTATGGGGCTCCGCGCGTCCATGCTGAATTGCGCGCGAGAGGACGGACGGATCAACCGCGAGCGCGTAACCGGGCTGATGCGGATCAACCACATCGTCGGCCTGCACCTACGCAAGAAGAAGCGGACGACGATCGCGGACAGGACCGCGCCGCCCGCGCCGGACCTGGTCATGCGCGACTTCACCGCGGACACGCTCAACACCAGGTGGTGCGGCGGCATCACTTACATTGCCGTCGGCGCGACATGGCTCTATCTCGCCACGGTGACCGACATCTGCTCCAGGAAGGTGGTGGGCTGGTCGATCGCCGACCACATGCGCACCTCGCTGGTCACCGACGCGATCGAGATGGCCGTGGCCGCCCGCGGCGGCCGGGTTCGCGGCGTCGTTTTCCACACCGACAGGGGCGCCCAGTACAGCGCGGCCGCCTTCGCCGAGGTCTGCCGCCGGCACGGCATCCGCCGCAGCGTGGGCCGGGTCGGCTCAAGCTAAGACAATGACCTCGCCGAGTCGTTCTTCCAGGGTCTCAAGCGCGAGTTGCTCCACGGAAGGCGCTGGACCTCGAAGGCACAGACTCGGCTGGAGCTGTTCCGCTGGCTGTCGTACTACAACCGGCGCCGTCGGCATTCCGCGCTCGGCTACCTCACACCAGCCGAGTTCGAACAGCAACTGACCACATCACGTACGCTGTCACTCGTCGCATGAAACCCGGTGTCCACTCCCCGGGATCAACCTCAGCGGTGCATAGGGAGCACGGCTGGATGAGCGGCTGACCTTCCCCGCTACTGGCTGTGCCACAACACCCGCCTCCTGGTCTGGTCGCGGACCATCGGGCAGCTACCGCTTCCTGGTGAAGCTGTCGGCGTCGATCTCGGCAAGGACGTCGAGCTTGACGAGGCGTTTCAGTTTGGCGCGGTGCCTTCGATGTTCTTCGGCAGCGGTTCGTGACCGAGGGCTTCGCAGATGTCCTTGGCCCGTAGCGGCCCGGTCGCCTGGTTGAAGACGGCGAGGATGCGGGGGTAGTCCGGGTGCTCGGGCAGGTCCGGTGGGACGGTGGGGAGCCGGTCGGCGAGGCCGGTGACGGTCCTGCGGGTGATCGCGAGGTGCTCCAGGCGGGTCTCGGCCTCCCGCAACCGGGTCTGCAGGTCGTCGATCTGTGCCCGGAAGTCGTCGGCCAGGGCCCGGGCTGCGTCTTCCTGGAGGTCCAGGGCACCGAGCAGGGGCTGGATGTTCACGCGGTCACCGCCCGTTCTTCGCGCCAGGTGGGGGTGTTCGTGCCGGTGAGGCGGCGGATCATGACGTGGGTCATCGCCCAGTAGACGCGGGAGGCGGACGAGGAAGGGCGGTGCTCGTAATCGCGGACCAGTCGCCGGTGCAGTATCAAGATCCCGTATGTCTGCTCGACCCTCCATCGCTTCGGCTGCGGCACGAACCCCTTGTCCTGCGGGTTGCGTTCGACGATCTCGACGTCAATCCCCAAGCCCGCGCCGTGCATGACGACCTGGTTCTCGAAGCCCTGGTCGACCAGGGCTTTGCGGACGGTGCCGTCGGCATGCTCGGCGACCTGGTCCAGCAGGATGATGCCCGCGGCGTTGTCATGCGTGTTTGCGGCGAGGACAGCCACCGCGATGACCAGGCCGAGGACGTCCACAGCCAGTCCGCGCTTGCGGCCCGGCACCCGCTTGCCCGGATCCCGGCCGGTCGTGGCGGCGGGGACCCCGGCGGCCGCGTGGACACTCTGGGTGTCCAGCACCACCAGGGTCGGGTCCTCTAATCGGCGGGCACGTTCACGGACCTGGCAGCGCAGGAGTTCATGGATGACCTGGTCGGTCCCGTCGTCCCGCCAGGCGGCGAAGTAGTAGTACGTCGCGCTCTTCGGCGGAAGATCGTGTGGGAGATAGGCCCACTGACAGCCGGTCCTGCTCTGGTACAGGATCGCGTTCACGATCTCCCGCATGTCGTAGGCGCCCTGATGGCCACTGACCGAACGGTGCCGGTCCTTCCACGCGGTGATCACCGGCTCGGTCAACGACCACTGCTCGTCCGATAAGTCACTCGGATACGGCTTGCGTTCACTCACCTGGTCACATCACCAGATCAACGACTGCGGACCGGCAGATTCCGCCCCGCCGCCACACCATCAGGCGACAACAGAAGCACCCAAAGACTTGCAAACTGCCCTCTTAGATACCCACACACTTCGAGCCATTTGCCATATTCGAAGCCACTGAGCCTTTTCCAACCTCAGTTTGACGTCGCCAGATGCAGGGCGAGGACGGCCTTGACCAGGTCGGTGATGCGGGTGGTGCTGCAGCGGAGCTTGCGCAGCAGGCGCCAGGACTTCAGGGTGGCCATCGCCTGCTCGCCGACCGCGCGGATCCTGGCGTGGGAGACGTTGACGGCTTGCTGGCCTGCGGAGATGTTCTCCAGCGGGCGCGGTAGGGGACGCGCACGGTGCCGCCGGCACCCTGGTATCCCTTATCGGCCCAGCAGCGCACGTCGGCCTCGGCCAGGGCGTCGATGATGCCGTGGGTGCGGTAACCGATATTCATCTTTTTCACCCCGCCTTCGGCTATCCTCCGAAGGATTCCCCAGGGCTGTGCAGGGCCCGCCGGAGCTGGCTTCGCACCAGGGCCGGGCGACAACTCGCCGGGCGGAGTCCCGTGTTCTCCTCCCCGTCCCCCGATCGTGCCCGACGGCCTTCCCGGATTCTCGAAGGAGCATGAATTGCGTGTCAATGTGCGTGTTCGACGGCGCCCGCAACTGACGGGGGTTCGCGCAGTAGCAACAGTTGCGGTGTCCGCGGCCCTCGTCGTGCCCCTCGCTGCGACCCCGTCGAGTGCGAACACGGTCCACGATAGTGCGGCGGTCCGCGAGAGTGCGGCCGTCGGCCCTCGGACGCTCTCGGCGGTCCGACAGGACGGCACTGCGGAGACACACGCTCACCTGCGGGAGTGAGCGGAAGTTGGCGGAAGAAGGAGTGCCTGGGGTGATCGTGCGGGTGGACGACGGTCACGGCAGGCCCATCGAGATCTCCGAGCAGGCCGCCTGGACGAAGAAGGACCATCGGCTCACGGCGGACGACGAGGTGCGAGAAGCGTCCAACACCAAGACGGTGATGGCCACCCTCGTCCTGCAACTGGTCGCTGAGCACAGACTCGCCCTCACCGACCCGGTCGACAAGTGGCTGCCCGGCCAGGTGCGCAACGGCAGAGCGATCACCCTGCGCATGCTGCTCAACCACACTAGTGGGTTGTTCGACTACACCGAGGACCCCGCCCTCGCACCGGCCCTCACGGGCCGGGACTCCCACGTATGGACGTCGACGGAAATCCTGAGCCTGGTGAGCAGACACCCGGCACTGTTCGAGCCCGGCACCGAGTGGTCGTACAGCAACACCAACTACATCGCGATCGGCGCCGTCCTGGAGAAGGCCACCGGTAAGAACCTTGCGACGCTGGTGCGGGACCGGATCGCCGGACCCCTGGGACTCCGGCACACCTTCTACGCCACCGGCTCCGCCTGGCACGACCGGCACGCGCACGGCTACGAACCTGACGCCGCCCACATGCCACCGGACGTCCCCGACGAGTTCAGGAACTACGCCGGACCGCAGCACGACGACCACGTGGACGTCACCGGCGACTACGTCACGGCCGACGGAGCGGATGCCGCGATCGTGTCCACCGCCGGTGACTGGTCCCGTTTCTACGGCGCGCTGATGTCGGGCCGCCTGCTGCCCGCAGCCCAACTGGCCGAGATGCGCACCACCGTGCCGGAGGACGGGCCGGGGGACCCGGACGAGCTCGGCTACGGGTTGGGCATCGAGACGGCGAAGACCGACTGTGGCACGGTCTGGGACCACGTCGGCGTCGTCCCGGGTTATGCGACCTACAACGTCACCGACTCCACCGGCCATCGCACCGCCGCCTTCTTCTTTGCCACGTCCACTCTCACCAAGCAGGCGCACCAGACCGGCGCGGCCCTGATGGACGCGGTCAACTGCGCCATCTTCGACTGACCAGCGCGTTTCCGTGGGAGCCGCCTCCGGATCACGATGTGAAACGCTTACTGGTAGTTCGTTAAATCCGGCGGTAGAGGTCAATGCCGTGTCCGGTGGTGACCGCGTCGATTAGGGCTTGGAGCTCGGAGGGTGGGTCCGTGTCCGTCCAGGCTTGCCACCATCGGTTGAGGGTGACGGCGGGGGTGAGCCAGGAACGGATGGCCCGTAAGGCCTTGGGCCAGCAAGGCTGTTGGGGCTGGTGGGGTTCGGCTGGGCCCCCTCTCTGGCCCCTCGTCGGGGCACGGGTCCGGCGCGGTGGCATCCAGGGGTCCGGGTGGGGCGAACCATCGGTCCCAGCAGAAGGAGAAGGCGCGGTTGACCAGGGTCTGGTGGCGGCGGATGGCGCGGTCGGAGCGGACTTGGAAGTCGGCCCAGCCGAGTTCGTCCTTGATCTGTTTGTAGCTCTGCTCGATCCACGGCCGCAGGCCGTAGAGACGGACGATTTCGGCGAGGTCGGCCGGCGGGTGCGGGCCGGTGGCGGCATGGGGTGCGTCGGGGTGGGGCAGGTTGGTGGCCAGGTACCAGGTGGCCTTCTCCGGCAGGCTGGCCGGGTCGGTGGTGGCCACGACCAGGCGGCAGGGTGAGTCGGGTCGGTAGCCGGCCAGGCGGGCATCGGCGGCCCACCAGGTCTCGGTGTGCCCGTCGCGGAAGTGACGCTCCACGGGCGTCCAGTCATCTGGACGCTTGGCATCGCGCCAGGTCAGGGCGTGGGCGGCTTCGATGGGGGTGTGCGGCTGATCGGCCGGAGCCCAGGTGCCGCGGTGCGGCTTGAGCGCGACCACGTAGGCCAGGCCGGCCTCGCGCAGTGCGAGGTACCAGTCGTCGCTGACGGAGTAGGCGCAGTCGGCGACCACCGCCCGGCAGCCGAAGCCCGCCTCCTTGCCTCGGGCCGCGAGGGCAGCAGCCAGCTGCGGTTTCGTACGGAAGGCCGGATCGGACCGGCCGCGGGCGAAGTGATGGGCGGGGGTGTAGGGAGTCGCGTGCAGCGGGTAGTACACGCGGCCGTCGGTCCACACCGTGCTCACCGTGACGATGCCGTTGTCCGTCTTGCCTAACCGGCCCAGCCACTGCCGGCCCACATGCGCGGTCGCCGTGCCGTCCTTGCGGTCCCCGGAATCGTCGATCACGATGACCCCGCCGTCATGCGGAGCCGTCGCCCGCTGCTCGCGCAGCAGTTCAAGCCGCCGGTCGTTGACCTGATCGGCCTCCCAGGGGGACTCGGACAGGAAGAGTGCTCGCCCGGCACCTGCTGACACCCATGGCCCCGTGGCCGCTGGGCGAGACGCCGCTGTGGCGCGGGGTCCACCGGCTGCCGGGGAACGCCTATCTCGACCTTGGAGCCGACGGCAGTCACCGCACGGTGGACTGGTGGTCACCGCCGGAACCGGAGCTACCCCTGGTGGGGGACGGCGCGGAACTGCTCCGGTCGCGTCTCGAGGAGGCCGTCGCCGTACGGACGCAGGGCGGCGGCACGGTCAGCGCGGACCTCTCCGAAGGAATGGACTCCACCAGCCTCTGCTTCCTCATCGGTGACCGCGGCCCGGCGCGCCTGATCACCAGCCGCTGGGAGGCGATGGATCCGGGAGTCGACGACGAGCGATGGGCTCGGGAAGCCGCCGCCGCGCTGCCCGGCGCCGAGCACGTGGTGACGCCGCCGCACGACATGCCGCGGTGGTACGAGGACATCACGATGCCCACGTACGACACGGAAGCGCCCTCTCCGTTGATCCGCACCCAGGCACAGCAGCTCGCCCAGGTGCGTCAGATGGCCGAGCGGGGATCGACCCGGCATCTGACCGGACATGGGGGCGACGAACTGTTCTGGGCCCTGCCCACCTACCTGTACGCGCTCGTGCGCAGGGCGCCCATCGCCTCGCTGCGTCATCTGCGCGCGACGGCGGCACTGCACCGCTGGAAGTGGGCACCGGTCCTGTGGGCGCTGCTGGACCGGCGGAGCTACGCGAGCTGGCTGGCCGACGCGGCCGGATCCCTTACCAGTGGGCCCCCCTCGTCCTCCACCCCGGTCATGGACTGGGGCGCGGGCATCCGTATGCCACCGTGGGCCACCCCGGAGGTCGAGCAAGGACGCAGAGGTCACCCACACCTGGTCGTACTCCGAGATCCACCGGCCCCCAGACAGCGTGCACTTCGCCCCGATCTCCGGTGCCGTCTTTGCCTCGGACAGGACCACCTCCTTGCGGGTGTCACACCCGTCCGTAGGGTTCAGGCCCTTGTTCCAGCGCCTGAACAGGTCCCGGCTGTAGCCGGCCCGAGGACCCTCGGGAGCCTCGCCGACCCACTCCAGCGCCTGGAACAGCGGCACATCGTGCGCGGTCGCAGGAGCCCGCACCTTCTTCACCGCCGACACCGTGCCGGCCGGACCCGCAGCCGGGAGAAGATGTTCGGCCGGTGCAGCCGCGGCCGGAGCGGCGAGGGACAGCACGGAGAGAGCGAGCACGGGTGCGAAACGCAACAGTTTCCTGATCACACCCCGGGTTGCAGCGTCCGGCCCGCAGAGCAGGAAGGGCGGCAGGGGTGAACTCACCCGAACGGGCGCAGCAGTTCACCTGCAGAAACGCCATATCAATGGCATCGCCGGTGAACGGGCCCACGGACAGGCTCAGCGCGCCTTCATCCTCGCATCACCGACCCCGCCCTCGCCCTCGCCGAAATCGACCTCGCCCAACAGTTTGTCCGGACTCGATCTGCGTGCCACCGCTCTCACCACCGGATCGCAGCCCTCGTACGCGACGCCGGACGCGACGACGCCGACATCGAAGGCCGGGCCTGACTGCTGCGCACCGAAATTCACACTGCCGGTCTGGCGTATGCCGAACTCACCCTGGACCTCGCCTTCGCCTTCCACCACACGGTCAGCGACGCGCACGGCCAGGCGGCCGCCTTGATCTCCCGTCTGCACGGCGCGCCGTAGGAGCGAGGCTGTGCCCCATAGCGGCTGATCGCCGGGACTTAGGACCGGGGGCGGGGCACCTTGAAGTAGGTTCCGTCTGAGAGAGCCGGTCGGATGTCCACTTGGAGAACAGTTCCGTACCGGGCGCGGATGGACGGCACGGCTTCAGGGCGCTGGGGGGTGATGTCGCACCGGGAGTACACGGCGGTTTCTGGCGGGCAGGCGGGCGTTTCCTTGCCCTCCACCTGGTGCAGAGGGGGCATGGTTCCGTGGGGCGCCGTGTCCCATGTGATCTCCACATCTTCGTTCACCGACTCCAGGTAGGGACCGGGCATCAGTTGCCCGTCGGGCTCCACGCCCCGCATCCGCTGGTACATCAGCGCGTAGTCCATCGATCCCCCGGACGCACTCCCGGGGCCGTTGACATTGGGCTGCCACTTCGCGATGTGCGCGGCGTCGATACGCCGCAGCACGTCGGCGACCTCACCCTCGACCCCGAACACGGCATGCCCGCTCATCGAGCAGGTCAGCAAGGGGCCCGTGGCGGGCTCGAAGATGTTGCCCTCGCTGGCTTTGTTGCATCTGTCCTCGAACATCGTATACCCGGGGTGTAGGCCCTCCACGTGGCTGAACGGCGCCAGCAGCCCCCGGATATGCGCATCCTCCGAGTCGCGCTTGCGCTGTGCGTCGGCTCCCTGTGCCTTGGCCCGCAGCTCACTGTCGGCGGGCGGTCGGGAGCATGCGGTGGCCACCGTCATCATCAACGCACATCCCGCCACCAGCACTCCAGCGCCCAGTCTCCGATGTGATCCCAATTCCCCGCCCCTCCCGGATACTTAACGTTCGTCGCCACACATTTCCCTGCGCCGTACACGAGTGCATGAGTACGCGTACTCAAAGATCCGCGAGCAACACCTGCCGGTCCGTGGCGGCGGATGCGGTGAAGTGCACTGCTGATCCCGCACTGTTCGGCTGGGGCGAGGGCTTGTACGCCGAGAAGAATCAGCATTTGACTTCGCCGTAGCCGCTTAGTGCTCCGTGACTAACGTCCCTCACAGACTCACTTCGGCCTGAACTGCACATAAGTTCCACAAACCCCAGATAATGATCATCGGCGGGGCGATCAAGAACGCCATCGCCCTCGCGGTTGGCCTGGCGGCCGGTCTGGGCATGGGCGACAACGCCCGCGCCCTCCTCGTCACCCGCGGCCTCGCGGAGACCGCGCGGCTCGGCCAGGCGATGGGCGCCGACCCGCTGTCGTTCTCCGGCCTCGCCGGGGCCGGCGACCTCATTGCCACCTGTTCCTCGCCGCTGTCCCGGAACCGGACCTTCGGCGAGCATCTCGGGCAGGGAATGAGCATGGAGGAAGCCACGACGGCGACGGGGCAGACGGCTGAGGGTGTGAAGTCGTGCCAGGCCGTCCTGGACCTGTCGCGGGTCCACGGGGTTGAGATGCCGATCACCGAGGTCGTCGCCGCGGTGATCGACGGCACTACCAGCGTCCCGGACGCAGCCGCCGCGCTCATGTCACGGACGCCGAAGCCCGAGCAGTACATCGCCTGATCGCCATCCATGCAGGTCGCGCATATGCACGCACGACTCGAACGTGCGGCTACGACCGGGCCGCAACCGTCACAGCCTGGTGACCGCTCACCCGGCCGGCCGCCTCTTCCCGGCAGCCAGGCCCATGATCGCCCCCTCCGAATCCACAGCAGGGGGAAGCTCTGATACTGACCACATTCCGGAGCGCAGTTGCGGCAGCCGTACCGGCGGCCGCGCACGTCTGCCCCGGTCGCGGCGGCGACCGGGGCAGCAGCGGCAACGTGCGCCCGGCACACCACGGGCGTCTGCAAGGCCAACCCGCCGCATCCGCGCGGGGCAACGGCGAAGCGCAAGGACAGCACCTGGTCCTACAGCGCCCACGCCCGCGGCACCTGCTCGCACCACCGGGGCGTCAAGTACTGGTACCGGTAGATCCCAGTCCGCATGAAGCCCCCCGGCCGCGTCCCCAGGTCAGGGGCTTCATGCTCGGCGGCAAGTCACCTGAGCTCAACAGCGTAGGAGTCGCCGTTGAATTCCCAGCCGTCGGTGCCTTCGCCGATGTCGGCGACGATGACGTCGTCGATGAAGCGGTCCTCGAAGTCGTCGTCGCGCAGGTCACCGGCCAGCCAGAGCGTCTCGATCTCGCTCCAGTCCCCGCGACGTCCGTCGATCCGCAGGGGGGCGGCGCGGCGGGTGCCGCGATCCCGCTCATCGTTGCCGGTCTTGACCTTGCCGCTGATCTCGAACTGGCCGTTCCTGACGTGGTCAGGAATGGGGTCGGCAGGGACGATGGCGACGTTCTCGTACGCGGTGTGGATGAGGTCGCGGTAGCTGCGGCGGACGTTGTACTCGGGATCCGACAGCCACTTGAACAGGGTGTCCGGTTTGACGTCGAGGCCGGCGCTCTCCAGGGCCTCACAACCTCGCCTGGTCCCGGTGAGCTGGCTGAGCTGGGCGTGCCAGTGCTTGGCGCTGTAGGAGGACAGCCGGTGGCGGGGGGTGACCTGGGCGCGCAGGAGGTCGTTGAGTGCGGCGCCGAGGGAGTCGCCGCGGCCTGTGGGTCCGGCCATCAGTCGTCACCTTCGGGGATGAACTCGCCGGGCTGGATGAACTTGGCCTTGACTTCGCCGAAGCCGGTCCCGATCCGGTACGTGGCGGGCGGCGTGCCGGGGGGTGTCCAGAAGACGGCGGCGTCGACGTTGCGCAGGGCGACGAGGGTGTGGCCTTCCTGGACGGCCTTGAAGGCGACGGTCCAGTGGCGGACGGATGCTTCGGCGACCATGCTCATGCGCCAGTCCGGCCGCCAGAACGGGGAGCGCTGCGAGGGGCGCTTGGGCCACAGCAGGCGCAGTGCGATCGACAGGCGGGTCTTGTAGTTCTTGTACGGTTCACCGCCGGCCTGGATGAGCTGGGTGCGGGCCTCGCGGGCCGCGGTGTAGAACGGCTTGAACAGCGACTCGTTCGCCTTGCCCGTCCAGGAGTCGTGGATGGTGACGGGCGTGGTGAGGTGGCCGTCGCGGTGCAGGCGTTCGAGCTGCTTGATGTGCGGGGTGGTCACCCACACGCGGCCCTGGTCGTCGGGCCGGTCGGTGAGCCGTCCGAGCGGGTGCGGCATGCCCGGGTAGTTCCATTCCGGGATGTCGATCTGGTAGATCCCGGCCTTGGTCTTGTCGAACGCGTCGAGGGGGCCGGTGTGCAGGAGCTTGTTCGGGGCGAGGGGGACGGCCGAGCAGGCGGAGGGGAAGGAGCCGTTGCGGTCGATCAGGCACAGCACGCCGTCCCCGAAGGAGGCGGGCACGTCGAGCTGGTCGCGCCGGACCCGCTTGCCGTTGTCCCGGGTGTGGGCGACGCGGGTGCTGGTGACGTCGGGGTGGACCCAGCGGGGCTCGCCGTCCATGTCCTCGCTGATCAACGGCCAGGGGCCGTCCTCCCGGTCCTCGGTGCGGATGACCGGGACCGGGTGCATCTTCGAACGGGTCACCGAGTCCTTGAGGATCCGCAAGGCCGGGAACACGGCTTCCTGCGGCTCGTCCTCCTCGTCCCCTGGGACCAGGCCGTCATCGTCGTCCCGCCGGACCTCGTCGTCCGCGTCCGAGACGGTGCCGCTGTCGGCGGCGGGGCGGGCGGGTTCAGTGGCAGAAGGCTGCGCGGTGGCGCCGGCGGGGGCGGGGGCACTGTAGGCGTGCAGCGCGGCCGCGAGACGACGACCTTCGGCGGTGTCCGGCATCTGCGGCGGCGCGGCAGCAGCCTGCGCCAGGGATGCCGCGAGCTTGTCGATCGCCGCCTGGTCGCCGGCTGCCAGTGCGGTGCGCAGCGCGGCCAGCAGGTGCGTGAGAGCGGACGGCAGTCCCTGTTGGGCGCCGGAAGTGTAGGGGAGCGCCGCGTCTGCCAGCTCCCGCTCCACCGGCGTGGTGTGCAGCCTCCAATCTTCGCTGCCGGTCCCGGCGACGGGGGCGGCTCCTGCGTCGAGGAAACGGGCGTGCAGCAGGTCGGGGCGCAGGTAGGCGGAGCCGATCACGCCGAAGTCACGTTCCGCCACTGTGACTTGGACCTTGTCGGGGTCCGCGGTAGCGGTGAGCGTCATCACGACGTCGGCGTCCAGGAGCCCGAGCAGCGTGGGGTCGTCACTGTCGACGACGGCGAGTACGGGCACGTGCAGGGTGCGCGCGAGGCCGGAGAGGATCTGGGAGGCGTCGGGGAGCCGGTTCCCGGACAGCGGCAGGCGAGCGCTGTGGCCGGTCTGGAGGCGGTCCACGACCACGAGGGCCAGGCCCTTCATGTGCGGGGCGGTCTCCGCGATGTCCTCGGCGGTCAGGTTGCTGCCGTCATCGATGAGCAGTACGTCGCCGGCCTGCATCAGCTGGCGGGCGACGTACTGCTCGTAGTCGGTGAGGCGTCCCTGCTTCAGACGCGGGTAGTCGCCCCCGGTCTCCGCGGAGAGGATGCGGCGGAAGACGTCGTCCCGGTTCGGTCCGGACGCCGCGTACAGGACCGTACGGTGGTCGACCAGCGCGGTCGTGCGTGCGGCGGCCAGCCCCAGGAGACTTCCGCCGACGTTCGGGGCGGCCGCCACGAGGGTCAGCCGCCCCGGCTGCAGACCACCTGTCGCAGCGTCCAGCCCGGGCAGTCCGAACGTGGGGCCGCCGGTCGGGCCGGAGGCGAGCACGGCGCCGATGGCGTCGCCCAGCGTGGCGAGTCTGCGCGGCGCGCTGCCGCGTTCCTGATTGCCTTGGCTGTTCACCGCGCCTCCTGCGGGTGCCGCGCCCATGGCCACGGTCGGATCTAACGGGTAGGTACGAGAGTCGGTGTCGACGGGCAGCAGCACCGCGACTGGAGTACGGCCCCGCCGGAGCACCTGCGGCTGACCCTGAGCTGCCAGTGTGATGAGTTCGCCGAGGTCCTTCTGCGCCGCACTCAGCGCGTGGGACGGGAATGCATCGGCCTTCCGGGCTGCCGGAAACCGGTCCAGCGGTGCCAGCAGAGCGCGATCCTCCCGCTTATGAATCAGCGCCGTAACCCCGTCCTCCTCGGCGCGCTTCACCAGGGCGAAGAGCTCTGTACGGGCTTCGGTCGCGTTCATCGCGGCCTCTTCGTGCGGCTGACTCACTCACCCTCCTAGGACGCTTAACTCACCACCATAATACCAGAATCCACTTATTAATTGACGCGAATCATACTGTTCTCTGGAATATTCACTCATGCGCGCACGAACTCAGCCTCACGGAAGGCACCGAACGCGTTCGCCGGCACAGATTGATGAGCCGGGTCACCAAGATCGTCCAGCGGGATGGAGAGGAGCAGCGATGACGAACGAGCACCCGGACGCAGACGAGAACATGGCCATGACGGAGCTGCACTTCGGGGACGGTCCCGGGGCTGAAGAGACGGAATGCGGTCTCACCGTCCTGCGGGAGTTCCGCGCCTTCCGCGATGGCGGCGGTCCGTTCCCCTCCTACTCCGATGAGGAGCTGGAGGAGCGGTGGGCTCAGGTACTTGCCGAGACCGAGGCACCGGCCGGGGAAGAACCGGCCAGTCCCGACGGACCGACGGAGGGCGAGTCCCGCGACCGGCCCGAGGATGCGGCATCCGGCGCGGACTCAGCGGATGACGGGAACCAGCGGGCCGATGCTAACGGGCGGGCACCCGAGGGAGTGCCGGCTGGCGAAGTGCGCGAAGTCTGGTTCGTGCCCCGTGATGACACCGGTTGGCAGCAGTACCGGGAGACCTGGCACGAGCGGTTCGAGCTCGACCTGATGACAGCCGACGGATCCAGTGCGGCCGTACTGGAAGCGCGGGCACCCCGAGCCCCCAACGAGGCACAAGATCATTGGTTCCTGCAGCTCATGCGCACCATGAGCGTGACCGCGACTCCGTGGAACGAAGGTGGGTCGCGCCAGACAGAGGCTGGCTGAAGAAACTGAAGAGGGCCCGCCTGATGCCCGCCCCGGAACCGGAGCTCCTCTTCGTCGTCATGCTGCCGTACTCCATCACGTTCACCGCACCAGACCGACCTGCTCTCGCCTGGAGCACTCCCCCGCCGCTGGACGACGACACCGGCGCGGAGGAGAACATCCGGCTGCCGGTGCCTGCGGCGGTGCTGTGTGTGGCACACCAGGAAGAGTCGAAGTGGTCCACAGGCAGTGCGGACGCGGCGTACCTGACCCTGCCGGAACGCCTCTTCCCGGTGCGGGAGCGCCTGCCTGACTTGCGGGCCTACTGGCACTCGACACTGCATCAAAGACTGCTGGAGAGACTGAAATTGCCATGCCGGGAGTGAATTACCGACACATAGTTGGCGGTTCTAATACGAGGCAAGGAGTGAATTAAACAAAAGACTGCAGAACTTTCCCCGTGCCCAGGCCGCACGGCCATTCCGCATGTCCGAGACCCGGTCGTGCGACCGCCCGATGCACGCCCCCTGGATCACCGATCAGGAGGGAACGACGCGTTCGGGCACCTACGGGCTGCACAGCCGGGTCACGGAGGAGCGACGACAAAGGCCCTGCGCAAGAGTTCGGCGACGAGCTTCGGAGTGCACGCGATGACGCTGTGGAAATGGATGCGCCGCGCGGACATCGACGACGGGACAAAGCCCGGAACGACCAGCCAGGACAACGCGGAACTACGGGAAGCGCGTCGGCGGATCAAGCTGTTGGAGCAGGAGAACGAGGTCCTGCGCTGGGCCGCGGCCTACCTGTCGCAGGCGCATCTGCCGGGAAAAGGATCTACCCGCTCGTGGAAGAGCTGGCCACGGGCGGAATTCCCGTCACGGTCACGTGCAGGGTCCTGAATCTTGCCCGCCAGCCCTACTACCGCTGGCTCGAACGGCCGGTGACCGATGCCGGGTTCGAGCAGGCTACACGCGCGAACGCGTTGTTCGACGCTCACCGCGGGGATCCGGAGTTCGGCTACCGATTCCTGGCCGACGAAGCCCGCAGCGCGGGATCCGGCATGGCCGACCGGACCGCGTGGCGGATCTGCCGGGACAACAACTGGTGGAGCGTGTTCGGCAAGAAGCGCGGCAGTATCAAGAAGGCCGGCCCGCCGGTGCACGACGACCTCGTCCGCCGTGAATTCACCGCGACCGGCCCGAACCGGCTGTGGCTCACCGATATCACCGAACACGCCACCAGCGAAGGAAAGTTGTATCTCTGCGCGATCAAGGACGTCTTCAGCAAGAGAATCGTCGGCTACTCGATCGACACGCGGATGAAGTCCCGCCTGGCCGTCACAGCCCTGAACAACGCCGTTGCCCGGCGTGGACACGTCGCCGGGTGCATTCTGCACAGCGATCGCGGATCGCAGTTTCGGTCACGGAAGTCCGTCCGGGCGCTCGATCGGCACCGGATCGTCGGCTCGACAGGGAGGGTCGGGGCGGCAGGCGACAACGCGGCCATGGAGTCCTTCTTCAGCCTGCTGCAGAAGAACGTCCTCGACCGTCGGGCGTGGGCCACCCGCGAGAAACTGCGGATCGCGATCGTGACCTGGATCGGACGGACCTACCACCGGCGCCGCAGACAAGCCTCGCTCGGACGGCTGACCCCCGTCGAATTCGAGACCGTCATGACCACACCGGCCCTCCAGGCCGCGTGACCGAACCTGTCACCCAAACCTGCACCAGACCCGAGCCCATGACCCTGTTCGAGCTGCAGGCGTGGCTCGGACACCGGTCTCCGGAATCCACCCAGCACTACGCGAAAATCAGCCCCAACACGCTGACCAAGGCGTACGAGGGCGCCGGGCACTTCGCCCGCAACGTACGCACCATCGAGGTCCTCGTCGACCATGAGGCTGTCGCCTCCGGCGCGGCCGTGGCTGGGGAACCGTGGCAGCACTACGACCTGGGGCACGGCTACTGCACGTACACGTTGTTCGAGCAGTGCCCGCACCGCATGGCCTGTGCCCGCTGCGACTTCTACACGCCCAAGGAGTCCAGCAAGGCCCAGCTCCTGGAGGCGAAGGACAACCTCCAGCGCATGCGGGCCGCGATCCCGTTGACCGACGAAGAACAGGCAGCTGTCAAGGACGGCCGCGTCGCCATAGACCGGCTCCTGGAGCGCCTCACGGACGTCCCCACCCCTTCCGGTCCCACCCGACGCCAGTTGCTGCCGATCATCGAGGTCCGACGGGCCGCCGCCGAAGACCTGTGACACAGCAGACCCGTGACACGGCCGCACGGCCTGCTCCCGCGCCGGCACGAGCCCAGAGGTGCTGGGCCGCATCGAACCCACCATCACTCGGGGAGGATCCGACCGGGTCTTGGCGGTAGCGATTGGAGGATTGGACGGCCAGTAGCGAAGCGGTCAGGCGCTGGTGGGAGTCGTTGTTGAGCGTTGGCGGAGTGCAGCGAAGTCGGCGTGGGCCGCCTTGACGGCCTCCGGGAATGCCTGGGCCTTCTCGTGTTCGGCGAGGGCCCGGGCCCCGGGTTGATCCGCGGCGCGCTCGCCGCCGGCCTCACCGCTCCAGCCCTCGCCGCGCTCACCGCCGCCCGGACCGACGTCGACCAGACCCTCTCCCCCGACACTCCCCAGGACATGGCCGACCTGGAGGCCGCAGCCGAAAGCTACGGATACGGCTACCACGGACAAGCACCCACTCGCGTACTGGCCGACCTGGTCACGGACTTCACGACCCTGCGCCCACTGCTCACCGTCCCACAGCCCGCCCCGGTCCGGGCCAGGTTGTGCCGCACGGCCGGGCAGATGGCCGGGATGACCGCGATCGTTTTGCATGATCTGGGCAGCCGCCGCGAGTCGCGCGCCTGGTTCGCCACCGCCGCCCGGGCCACCGCCGAATCCGGCGACGACCAGCTGCACGCCTGGGTCCTCGCTCGGGAGGCGATGGTGCCGCTCAACTACGGCGCACCGCGGGCAGCAGCCGAACTCGCCGACCAAGCCCGGCACTCCGCCAGCACCCGGCCGACCGCCGCCGCGACGCTGGCGGCCGCCGTCGCCGCCCGCGCCTACGCCCTCAACCACCAGCCCGAGCAGGCCCGCGCCGCGCTCGCCGCCGCCGACGCCTTCATGAACCGGCTCCCCGAGAGCGAACGGTCGGACACCTGGCTGACGTACGGCGAACAGAAGCACCACGTACACCTCAGCCACGCCTTCACCACGCTCGGGGACACCCGCCGCGCCCGGGAGAGCCAGCAGCGGGCGCTGGAGCTGTCCGCGCCGACCAGCACCCTGACCCGCACCCTGGAACATCGACGCCGCGGCGTGCTCCCATCACGACGGCGACACCGAGCAGGCGTGCCGTCGTACGGTCGCCGCCCTGACAGCGCTGCCCGCGGACTACCGCACCGGCCTGGTCCGCCGCCGCGCTTTGGACCTGTTCGAGGCGATCCCCGCCCAGCACCACCGCGAGCGTGCTGTACGGGAACTACGCGACGTCGTGGCTGGCTGACAACGACCGCTCCCACAGGGTGCGGGCACGCCCGGTCCCCTCGCAGTGGAAGCACTGTCCGCCCCCTGGTGTGCTGCGGGCACCGATGGTGCCGACACACGCGACCACGGAGACGGCCGGCCCGTCCACGGCCGGCCGGCTCCGCGTCCGGTCACTCCTCGGCGGCGGCGAGGGCGGCCAGTTCGCGGTCGACCGCTAGCTGGTGCGCCTCGGCGTCCTCACGCGCCTTCTTCGGGCTCCAGCGACCTGCCATCACGAAGACGAAGGGCAGGAAGAGCACCTGGCCGCCGACGCAGATCCACCACCAGTTGCGCCACTCGCCGGGCCCGTCCTTCGACGCCTTCTGGACCTCGGGGCCGTACTCTTGCAGCAGCAGTTTCAGCTGCGGCGCCGCCTTCTGCACGACACCCAGGTTCTCCGCACCGACCTCCTTGACGGCGCGGGCGCCCAGCGCGCGGGCGGCACCGTGGTCGGGGTGTACTTGTTCAGCTCGGCGAAGAGCTGAGGGTGCGCGTTGACGATGGCCAGCGCGGGCGCAGCCTGCACCGAGGCGGCCTTGACCTCGGTGCCGTGCTCCACGAGCGGGGTCACGGAAGTCACCAGCACCGGGATGAAGGCCGCGGAGACGGCGACCACGATGCGCACCGTCCAGCCCCACACTGCCAGGCCCGCCGCGGTTGCCGCCGGGTTGTGCTTCTCCACAGTCTCGGTGAAGCTCGCCATCCAGGGCGCGTAGGCGATGCCGCTGAAGACGCCGATGCCGATGAACAGCCAGGCGAAGGTGTAGTAGTCGGTCGTCAGGTGGGTGGCGCGGGTGGCGAAGATCGCGGTCACCACGACGGAGCCGACCGCGCCGACGATCATGAAGGGCTTGCGCACCTTCAGCCGGTCCGAGAGCAGGCCGACCAGGACCAGGGCGATGGCGTTCGCCCCCAAGTACCAGTTGGCCAGCGCGTTGGTGGCTGCTCGCTGTAGCCGAAGGTGGTCGCGAAGTAGACGACGAAGTTGCCGACCGCCGCGTAGTACAGCAGCAGGAACACAGCGATGGCGAAGGCCGAGCCCAGAACGTCCAGGCGTCATCTGCCGCTACTCGCCGCGGCGCACCACCTCGGTGTCCAGCCCCCGGCGCGCGCCTCGACCAGCGCCCGGTCCCGCAGCGACACCATGATCTGATCGCGCAGCGCCGGGGACAGCTCGCGCAGCGCGAAGATCGCGACGATGAAGACGACGAACCCGGCGATCGCCGAATAACGCAGCTCGTCCTGCCAGGTGGCGCTGTCGAGGGTGTTGCTGGTGACGGTGGTGACCACCAGAGAGCCGATGACCGGGCCCATCGTCCAGTACCCCATCGCGGTGGCCCGGCCGAGCTGCGGGGAGAAGTCCCTGATCAGCGCAGGGGTGGCGACCAGCACGATGCCCTCGACGAAGCTGACGAGCGCGAAGAGCACCAGATAGGTGGTCTTGTTCGCCGCGTTCGGCAGCCCGAAGAAGACCAGCAGCGCGGCGATCAGCAGCCCGTAGACCACCAGATTCGCCCGGCCCCAGCGATCCGCAAGACCGGCCACGAGCGAGGCGAAGGCCCCGATCGCGTTGCCAATCACCGAGACCCAGACGAAGTAGCGGTACGTCATGTCGAAGTGCGTGATGATCGACGTCGCCACCGCGTACTGGATGTACAGCATGTAGTACAGGACGACGGTGGTGATGACCACAATCGCGAGATACGCCATGCGGCGACCGGTGGGCGGGTAGTCCGCCAGGTCGCGGCGGTACAGCCAGGCCAGCGGGCCGCGGGCGTCCACGGCGGGCCCATCGGGCGTGGGTCTGTCGGCGTCGAACGCCGTCGGAGTGGCGGACATACGGTTCCTCCTGGGGATACGGAAACCGGGTGTTTGTGTCGGGGCGACGGGGGCGCGCTGCGCCCGGCTCCGAGAGCGTGGCCAGAGGCTAGTACCGACTAGTCGGTATGCCTAGGGGTCTGCACAAGGTCATTCACCCCGTTCATCACCCGGCCGCCGACGGACCCCAGCGAAGCCGTCCAGAGCGACGAGCAGATCCGCGGCCGCACCATGACCCTGCTCATCGCCGGCCACGACACCACCGCCGTAGCTCTGGCCTGGACCCTGCACCAGCTCGAACTCCCGCTGGTCTTCGCCGACGACGGCTCAGCAGTGCAGGCGTCACCCGAACCCGAGCGTCCATTCACCTACCCGTCCTCATGCTTCGTGACGGGCACCATCCATGGGACGTCAGTCCCGCCAGCCAGGGCGACCGTTCCTTCGCCTTCTCGGTGCGCTCCGACTGGTTGTGCTCGATGGGCCTGCCCAGCACCGTCGCCCGCCGCGCCTCAGCCGGGCTCTTGCCCGCATCCAGGCGCTCGCGCTCGATCCGGTCGGCGTCCGGGTGCCGGCCTTCCCCCAGCAGCAGTTCGGCCTGCCGCTCGGTCACCACGCCCCCGGCCGCGAGACCGACTGCGGCCAGGCCCCGGCCCGTCCAGAAGCCGACTGCTGCAGCCGTGCGCCCGACGTTCCGCGCCGGTCGTCGCCCTCCACCGTCGGCGGCATGGGCGCGGCGGCCCCCGGCCAGTGAACCCAACCTGCGTTGCGCTGCTGCGCTACGGACGGTGCGCTTCGCACCGCCAGCCAGCCGCGTAAAAGCGGGCCGGCACTCCGCATCCTCGACTGACCGCGCGCGGTTGCATCGGGCGGACGGTGAACGTCGTTCTGACTGGTGGCGGGAGTGGCCTCGGGGTCGCCTGCGGCCTAGGGCACGTAGTTGCCCGGCGCTTAAGCTGAGTTGTGCCTCAGCGAAAAGCGGCGATGCTACGGGCGACCCAGTCGCTGAAGGGGCTCGGGGCGCGGCCGAGGACTCGTTCCACGTCCGAACTGATCCGTAGTTCGGCGGGGTTCGGGGCGGCGATGATGTCCAGGGTGTCGTCGGCGAGCTCCGGCGGCACGAACTGGGTCATTGCGGCCTTGGCCTCCTCGCGGGTGAGTTCGTGGAACCGCACCGGCGAGCCGAGCGCGGCGGCGACGGCTTCCGTCTGCTGACGCGGCGTGATCACCTCGGGCCCGGTCAGCTCGAAGACTCCGCCGGTGTGCCGGTCGTCCAGCAGACAGGCCGCCGCGACCTCGGCGATGTCCGCCGGGTCGACGATCGGAACCCCGACGTCGCCGAAGGGTGCGGCGACCATCCCTTGCGTGCGGACGGACTCCGCCCAGGCCAAGGCGTTGGAGGCGAAGCCGCCCGGTCGCAGGACGGCCCAGTCCAGGCCGGACTCTCTCAACGCGTCCTCCACCGCGCGCATCGCGATCCGCGACGGACCGAGCGGCCTGGTCGCCACGCCCTGCGAAGACAGCAGGACGACCCGGCGGACCCCGCTGGCCGCGGGCCAGGATCGATGATGTATCGATCGGCCTAGCTTCGGGGGCGTGCAGGTCGCCGACAGCAGGAGGAACACGCCTTCGCCCCGTCCATCGCGGGAGTGAGACCCTGCGGCTCGGCCAAGTCACCGGCACGTGCCGGACCCCGGGTCAGCACCGCCGCGTGCCCGACACCGCTGTCACCTGCTCGCCCCCCCTCGGCCAAGGTCTGCGTCAGAGGCTGGCCCACATTCCCGGTAGCCCCGGTCACCACGATCATGTTCAGCTCCTAGTCCGTTGTGCACTGCGGCAATTGACGCTAGGAGTCGGGCTTACTTTCCGTAAGAACATACCCAGAGGTAAGCTCCGGACATGGGGGAAGGCGCGCAGCTGACGCAGGCCGAGGCGGGCAGCAGTACAGTGAGGTGTTTCCACACCGACTGCCCTGCGCGCGACGTGGTCGACCGCGTGACCGCAGGTGTGGTATCTGGGTGCTGATCTCCTTGCGGAGCAACGACCTTCGGTTTTACGAGCTGCGTGACAGCATCCAGGGCATCAGCGAGAAGATGCTCGCTCAGACACTGCGCGCACTGGTCCAGGACGGCCTGGTCTGGCGGGAGGTCGAGCCGACGACGCCGCCCCAAGTCACCTACGGGCTGACCGAGTTCGGTCAGGACGTCGGCGAACCGCTGACGGACTTGTTCGACCGGATCACACAGCGGCTGCCACCCAGCGGAACGTCCGCCGCGGAGCGGCTGAGCGCAACAGATCAAGCGAAGCAGCTGACCACCCCAGGTCCTTAACAACTTCACCATCTCTACGACGAACACTGATCGTGACGGCAGAAAGTTTCGTACTCCAGCACGACCCAGGTGGCAGGAAGGCCGCGCCACCAAGACACTGTCCGTGGAGAACCTGTCGCGTGTGGTTCACCCCAACGAGTGAACAGGCTGACCAGCCAGTCTCAGTTCCGTGGCCGATCGACTTCACGAAATGGCGCCACCGGCCGTGAGTTCAGGCGGCCGCCGGTCTTTCCAGATGACCACGGGATGGGCCTCGGCATGCGCCGAACCGGTTTCCTCGCGCGCCAGTACGTGCTCGATCAGCGCGCTTGCGCGCCGCATGGCGATCATCCGCCCGTGATGCGGAGGTTCGGGCACTCGGCAAACCGCTTATGGAGGCTGCTCATTTGGTGAGCGTGAAGGTGTTGAGGTCGCAGGCCGGGGTCACCGACGTACTCGTAGAAGCGAGGGTCGTCTCGGCTTCCGCCGACGAAGACGCCGCTGCCGTAACCGCCCTTGACCTGGCTGTCCCAGTGGTCACTGATCTTGTGGAACGTGAACGGGCTTAGATAGCCGGAATCGCCGACAGCGGTGAGCTCCCACGTGCCGTTGCCCGTTCTCTGACGGGGGTCGCCGGTGGCACCATCGAGGTTGGCAGGCCAGCCGACCGCGGTGAACGTCCCGTCGCCATTGAGAGACAGAGATCCAGTCGGACTTCGGTAGGTGCCGATCAAGTCCTGGCTCCTGAGACCCGGTGGACGCTCGCCCCCTGGGCAGGGCGAGTACTGGCCGAAGCAGCCTGTCGTAGTGGCTGACAGCGCCAGGATCAACACACATACCAGCCCGAAATGCCGTCGGTTCACGTCCCGCCCCCTGAAGATACCGAGTCGCACCAGTGTCCCAAGGAGCCGACTGCTGTCGGCGTACTCGGGTGTGTGCTCGGCCGGGTACAGGTGAACGTGCTCAGCGTCGGGCGTGCGCGATCGCTGGAAGCACCGCTACAGCGACCAAAGGTGAAGGGCGTTCTCGGTGCCGGACACGGTGTACCAGGTGCCGTCGTTGAGGGCCTTGGGCAGACCGGACACCTCGAAGGGGTAGGTGAGCTGGTCGGTCAGCCGCATGCCGACCACGTCGACGAGCCAGTGCCGGCCCGCGCCGAGCTCCTCGTCGCTCTCGACTGTCCCGACGACGACGGTGTCCTCGTTGAGGAAGCCTCCCTCGTAGTCGAAAGAACGCCTGTGTTCCGTCGTCTTCGCATGTCTCGTCGTCCTGGGTCTCGACCGCGGGATGCCGGGGAACTGCGGCCGCACTCAGCTCGGCTTCCAGCGAGCCGTCGATGACCCGATGAATGGCAAGAGTGTCCTGGTCGTGGGTAACGGTGAGCAGGCGGTCACCGGTGGGGCTCACCGCCAGCAGGACACGGTCCTCGTCGTCGAAGCGATCAATGGCAAGGGCGTGGCCGTCCCAGCGTCCCCATCGCAGCGGGGAGCCTTCTTGTCCTTCTCCGATGGTCAGACCCATCTGGCCAGGGTCCGGGTGCGGAACGTGGACGGAACCCGCAGCAGCCGTCCGCGTCCGGGCCTGTGCGAGCACCGTGCCGTCCACGGCGTTGATGACCAGCCACTCCTCCGCTCCGCGGTCGCGGTCGGGCTCCCCGTGCGCCAAGGGGCCGTGGATGTGGGCCCACACGAGCGCGCCGTCCGCGGAGAAGGCGACCGAGCCGTTGCTCGCGTACCGGTGGTCACGGTCGTCACAGTACTCGGTGAAGACCGCGTGCCCCACGCAGCCCGCCCAGCAGCGGTGCCGCAGCTCCCACCGCACGCTCCCCGACCGGTCGACGGCCCGCAGCGCGTGCAGCCCCGCGAAGACAGCCAGATCACCAGCAGGCGACACCGCGCACCCGCCGAACCGGCGCGGCCAGGGTGCCGGAAAGCGGACGGTCGAGGCCGCGGCCAGCGGCTTGAGCTCTTGCACGATCAGCTCCGTGTCCCCTCGCTGTACGAGCAGCCGCGTTGCGGGCCGGCACTCCAGGTACGGGGCGTCGTCGGCTCCCGAGAAAGCCAGAGGGGCGGTGATCGTGGTCACAAGTCGAGCAAGCTGCGGCACGAGGACTCCGAAGGACGGGGGATTCTTGCCGGGACCCTACGACAAGCTGCTGACAGCACCGATGCGATGGATGCCCTCCTGGCAACGATCACGGTGCGCCGGCCTCGGGTACGGCAACACCGGGACGAGCACGTTCATCTGTACCCGGTTGAGTACATTCAGTCAGGTGTACGCCGACAACTGCTCCCGAAGGACAGGCGAATTGCTCGGGAATGACGCCGATCACACGGGTCGGTTCAGTGCCCGGGTGAGTTCACGATTGGCTGCCTGGGCTGCTTTCAAGTCTTCCGTTCGTTCGTCGAGCTGACTCTGCAGATCCACCGCTTACTGCTGGAGAGTGGTGATTTGTCGTTGCAGCTGGTCGATGTCGACAGAGGCCCCGAGGCCCGAGTCACGCCAGACCTGTTCACCCAGGGACTCGGAGAGCCGGCGTTCCAGCTGCCGAACCCGGAGGGTCAGCCGGGAGTTGCGTTCCAGCGCGCTCGCCAAGTCCGCCTGCAAGGATGCCCGGGTGACTGCTGCGGCCCCTGAGTCCGGCGAAGGGACTAGGGCAGCGGTATGGGTTCGCTCCAGCAGGTCACGATGGCGATAGAGGAAGGACCGGTCGACCCTGACCGCTCGGGCGATCGCCGAGACGGTGACCTCCTCGCCGGCCCCGACGGCTGCGGTAATCGCCTTGAGGACTCGCTCTCGACGCCGGGCGGTTTGCTCGGAACGGCCCTCGCTCATGCTCGTCATGCGGGCCTCGCAGGACGCAGGTCGGGCAGGGGCTGACGGACGCGTGGCATGCCCAGCAGGACGCCTTGCCGACCACGGCGGGCAACGGCGGAGCCTGTCAACGCGATCAAGGCAGGTAGATCGTTCTATCCCTGTGCCGGGATCGTTTGATCGTCGTGTCGGAGGTCGGCGGGCTTGTTGATCCAGGCGGCCTCGGGGAGTTTCGGTGGTTCGGGTGCCCCGCGGACGAATCGTTCGGGGTGCTGGCGGTAGACGCTCGTGAGGACGTCGGCGCGCATCTCGCGGAGCTGGTCGGCGAGGCCGAAGTGCACGTCGAAGGGGGTATGCATGGCTATTCCGGAGTGCCGGTGGGCGAGGTTGTACCAGTCGAAGAAACCGGTGCACCAGGCGCGGGCGTCCTCGATGCAGCCGAACCGCCCGGGAAAGTCGTGCCGGTATTTGAGGGTCTTGTACTGACTCTCCGAGTACGGATTGTCGTTGGACGTCTTGGGCCGAGAGTGCGACTTGGTGACACCCAGGTTGTTCAGCATCTGCGCGACGTTGTGGGCGATCATCGGCGAACCGCGATCCGAGTGGATCGTCAACTTGCCTTGCCGGACGGGGTACTTGGCGATCGTCGAGGACAGGAACTGCTCGGCCAGCTCCTTGTTCTCCGAGGCGGCGACCATCCAGCCGACCGTGTAGCGGCTGTAGATGTCGATGATCGTGTAGAGGCAGAAATAGCTGCCCTTGACCGGGCCCTTCAGCTTCGTGATGTCCCACGACCACACCCGGTTGGGTGCGGTGGCGATCAGCTCGGGCTTCTTGCGCGGCGGATGCGTGGCCTGCCGGCGCCGTTCGCGGACCTCGCCGTGCTTGCGCAGGATCCGGTACATCGTCGCCTCCGAGCACAGGTAGATGCCGCGGTCCAGCAGCACCGCGCAGATCTCGGCAGGCGCCATGTCGACGAACTCGGCCGAGCGCAGCACGGCCAGGACCTTCGCCTCCTCCGTCTCTGTCAGAGCCCGCGGATGCCGCTTGCGCTCCCGCCTCTGCCGCACCGGAGCCGGGGACCTGCCGTGGTGCCGATACCAGGTCGCCCGGCTCAGGCCGAGCGCGGCGCACGCCTGCACCCGTCCCACCAGCAACGACAGCGATTCCAGGGCCTTGGCGCGGGCGGCCTCGAAGACCCCTCCCGCTGCCGTCACGGCTTCTCGCCCGTCGTCCCGTCGCTGCCCGTGGCGAGTTGATCCAGCAGCGCGGAGAGTTTTCCCTGCACCTCAATGACGGTGCGGGCCTTGCCCAACTCGCTGCGGAGCCTGGCATTTTCGGCTTCGAGCCGGGCGATCTCCTTCTCTCTGGGATCCGCCTTCGGCCAGCCCGCAGGGGGGCGGCGAGCGCCGCCTTCGCGCCGTTGTCCCCGCTGCTGGCGCCAGTTCGTGATCAGCGACGAGTACAGACCCTCCCGCCGCAGCAGGGCACCCTTGCCCTGCTTGTCGAGCGTCTCGTACTCGGCCAGGATCCTCGCCTTGTACTCCGCCGAGTACCGCCGCTGCCCGGTCGACCGGGGTGTCACCTGCGGATCCGGGGCCCCGTGGTCGTTGGTGGCCGGCCCACTACGGGCACTCCTCCTTCTCCGCCCTCGACTCAATGAATCATCCAGTATATCTGGCTTGAGTCACTTTGACAGAGAGGGCAAGGCCGCGCCCGGCTGATCCGTAGATCCTCGAACGTCGGCTGAAGCCTGGCCGGGCGGGCGGCTGCTGAAGGGTCAGGCGGCGGGAACCGCCTGCGGATAGAGCACGCTCGGGTCGGCGGACAGGGCCGCCTTGAGCTGGACGCAGTTGTTGTCGGCGAGGATCTCCATCTTCCCGGCCTCGATACCGTCGAGGGCAGCGCGCACGACATCGGCGGGGTCGTTCTTCTCCACGTCCCACCCGGCCATCATGTCGGTGTCGGTGCTGGCCAGGTGCAGGCCCGTCACCGCGGTTCCCTGGCCCGCGAGTTCGAGGCGGATGCCGTTGGTGAGGCTCCACGCCGCCGCCTTCGCCGCGCTGTAGGCGTTGGCCCCGTCGTAGGCGAGCCAGGACATCGCCGACAGGACGTTGAGGATGGCCCCGCCGCCATTGGCGGCCAGGACGGGGGTGAACGCCCGGACCACGTTGAGGGTGCCGAAGTAGTTGGTGTCCATCTCCAGCCGGATCTTCTCGGGGTCCCCGGTGACGAGGTTCTGCTGGGTGAAGACGCCGCATTGTTGATCAAGAGGGTGACGTCCGAGGCCGCGCCCGCAGCGGGCGACCGGGAAGGCCGGATCGGTGATGTCGAGCCGCAGTACCTCCACACCGGGGAGGTCGACGAGGCGGGGTGCGCGCGGTCGCGTAGACCTTGGTGGCGCCCCGGTGCAGGAGTTGTTGGGCAAAGTGCCTGCCGATGCCGCGGTTGGCGCCGGTGACGAGGGCGACGGAACCGGTGATCTTCATGGGGAGTCTCCTGGCAGTGGTGAGGTGATTCCTGTCCGGGCTGTTCGCGGGCTACGCTAGAACCTGACGTTGACGTCAGAGGCAAGAAATGTGATCCAGGTCACAGAGGGGGTGTTGATGCGCATCGGTGAGCTGGCCTCAAGGGTGGGCGTGAGCGTGCGGGCACTGCGCTACTACGAAGAGCAGGACCTGCTGGCCTCGGTGCGCAGCCCCAGCGGCCAGCGGCAGTACCCGGACAGCGCGGTCGACCGCGTCCAGCTGATTCAGCAGCTGTACTCCGCAGGGCTGTCGAGCAGGGCGATCGTGGAGCTGCTGCCTTGTGTCGAGACCGGTGACGTGACCCCCGAGCTGCTCGACCGGCTGTCGGCCGAGCGGGGCCGCATCGATGCGCAGGTCAGCACCCTGGTGAAAACCCGGGACCGGCTCGACGCCATCATCACCACGGCTGCCACAGCCAGGAGCGCGGGCGGCCCTGCCCTCGTTGAGCAGCGCGCCTTCCCCAGGCGTGCGGCAGTGCTTGTCCGCCCGACGCAGACGGACGCCCGTCAGCAGGCGTCACTCGAGTCTCTTGGTGGTGGACCGTCCGTCCCAGCGGTAGAGCGGGGTCGCGCGGCGGATGAGCATGCGGAGCGTGACGATTGCGGCGGACAGGTAGAGGTAGAAGTCCACAACGCACTGGCGCTTCTCGGTGCAGCGGCGGAGCTTGCCGAAGCCGTTCATCCATGCGTGGCTCCGCTCCACGACCCACCTCTTGCCGGCCTGGATCGGTGCGGGCACGCCCTTGCGGGCGATCTCGCCGGTGAAGCCCAGTTCCTCGAGCGCGGCTCGGGTCTTGTCACTGTCGTAGCCCCGGTCCAAGTTGACGTTGACCTGCTCGGGAAACACACCGACCTGCTTCTTCGCGGCCTCCAGGGTGGGCACGAGCAGCGGGGAGTCATGACGGTTGGCCCCGGCCGAGACGAGACCGATCGGGACGCCGCGGGCTTCGGTGGCCACTGAGCGTTTCAGGCCCTGCTTGCCCCGGTCGACCGGGGAGCGTCCGGCTCTCTCGCCGCCGCAGGGAGCCTTGGTGATGCACCCGTCGACGGACAGCTCATGGAGTTGGAGGCCGATCATGCGGTCGTACGCCTGCAGGGCCAGCCCGTGGACCTGCTCGGCCATGCCCAGCTGTGACCAGTACTTGACGCGGCGTCGGATGGTGCGGTCGGAGCACTGGCGGTCGGCGATCCGCTCGTATCCGGAGCCGTGCACCAGGGCGGCGATGACGCGCTCGAAGACAATCCGGTCCGGGATGCGCGGGTTGTGGCAGCCGAGCGGATGGGTATCGACATGCTCGGGCAGCAGCGCTGCGAACTGGTCCCACAGGGGTTCGAGCAGGCATGATGGCAGGACAGGCACCAGTCCTCCGGTGATCACCGAGCGTCAAGAACTCCATGATCACCCAGGCTCGTGCCTGTCTTGCCTCCGGGTCGTCACACGGCCATTCGCCACACCTACCGCCGGGCTCTCTAAGGGGGAGAGACGGCGCGACCGGCGCGCTGCCAGGGCACAGTGGAGTGGGTATGGATCCGGTGACGATCGGGGTCGCTGCGGGGACAGCCGCGAGCAGGTATCTGCTGCGTCTCGGCTGTCGCCGGCTCAAGACCCGTGCGGATGTGCGGCGCCTGGAACTGGACCAGCAGGGCCTGTCGGAGCGGACTCGGTCCTTGCCTCCTGGCAGCCGACTGATCGAGAAGACCGCGGACCGCGAGGTCGACATCGTGGTCGGCGGCAGCAGCTCGGCGGTCCGTGATTCGGCGTACCGAGGTCGACGGCGTACGGGCACCTCGACATGTCGGCGATCTGCTGGACGGTCTTCTCCCGCTCGTCGTAGAGCCGTTGGGCGAGCGCGGCCTGGTCGTCGGTGAGCTTGGGCCGGCGCCCGCCGACCGAGCCGCGGGCCCGCGCCGAGGCAAGGCCGTCGTTGCTGTTCGCCACGATCAGCTCGCGCTGGAGCTCGGCGAGTACGGACAGCATCCCGAACATCGCCCGGCCCTTCATGGTGGCGGCGGCCGACACCGTGGGCCGGCCCCCGGTCAGTCCGTGCGCTGCTGCGGTTCGGACTGCCCGGTGCCGCTTTCGGTGAGAGCCGCGCGCGCGGCCTGCAGCAGTTCTTCGGAGAGCGGGGTGCCCCGGGTGGCCCGGGCGAGGGCGAGGGCACCGACCATGGTGCAGAACTGGGCCATGCCGTCGTCGTCGCCAGTGGCCAGCCGGGCGGCGCGGTTGCGTACCCCGTTGATGTAGACGTGGCGGGCGCGGGCGGCCTGGTCGGGCTCGCGCCCCAGGTCCGCGGCGAATCCGGAGACGGGGCAGCCCTCCCGGGGTGATCGCGGTGCCAGACCGAGAGGTAGTCCTCGATCAGCGTCCGGCGTGCGGCCTCGTGCTCCCCGGCGTGCTCCTCGAGCGCCTCCGCCGAGTGTGCCGCCTGCTCGGCGAAGGCGTGGGCGATGGCCTCGTCGACCAGGTCCTCCTTGGAGGCGAACTGCTTGTAGAACCCGCCATGGGTGAGCCCGGCGGCCTTCATCAGGTCGGCGACGCTGACCGCGGTGCCTTTCTCGCGGAACATCCGGGAGGCGGTGGCTACGACGCGCTGCCGGTTCTCCTGTGCTTGCGCCTGGGACACGCGGCCCACGGAATCACTCTCCTCAGATGGATGTCGCTTGCCATCTATCCTAGCTTCCATTTAGATTACTAGCGACATCTATCTGACGCGATGAGATCACCCGGCAGGTCAGTCAGGGCCTTGCGCTGCCCCCACCGGCGGAGGCCGACGGCCTCCGCCCGGCAATCGCGGAACCACCGACAGCACTGGAGACCCCTGTGGCATCGCCACCTATCCCCACCGAGTCCTCGACGCCCGCGGCGCCCGTGCCGCCTGCCCAGCGACGAGGCGTTTCCGAGGTGGTCCACCGCCGGCGCTGGGCCATCCTGACCGTGCTCTCGTTCAGCCTTCTGGTGGTGATGCTGGACAACTCGATCCTCAACGTGGCGATGAAGACCATCGCCCAGCCCGCTCCCACCGGACTCGGCTCCACCCAGGGCCAGCTGGAGTGGGCGGTCAACTCCTACACGCTGGTCTTCGCCGGACTGCTCTTCACCGCGGGTCTGCTCGGTGACCGGCTCGGCCGCACGAAGGTGCTGCTCTTCGGCATGCTGGTGTTCGGCGCGGGATCCGCGCTGTCCGCGCTGTCGGACTCCTCCGGGCAGCTCATCGCCTTCCGCGCCGTGATGGGCTTCGGCGGCGCCTTCATCCTGCCCGCCACCCTCGCGATCATCATGAACGTCTTCGAGCGCGACGAGCAGCCCAAGGCCATCGGCATCTGGACCGGTGTGGTCGGGTTCGCCATCGCCGCCGGCCCCATCACCGGCGGCATCCTGCTGGAGCACTTCTGGTGGGGCTCGGTCTTCCTGGTCAATGTGCCGATCGTGGTCGCCGCGATGGCCGCGATGGCGGCGATCGTCCCCGACTCCAAGGACCCCAGGCCCGGCAGACTCGACCCGTTCGGTGTGCTGCTGTCGATCGTCGGTCTGGCGCTGCTGGTCTACGGCATCATCAAGGGCGGCCAGCTGGGCGACTTCACCCGGCCCGAGTCCTGGGCGACGATCCTCGGCGGCCTGGCGGTCCTCGCCGGCTTCGTGGTGTACGAGGCCCGCAGCGACCATCCGGCCCTCGACGTCACCTACTTCCGCAACCGGCGGTTCTCCGCGTCCGTCGCCGCCATCGGCCTGGTCTTCTTCGCCCTCTGGGCGTCACGTTCTTCAGCGTCTTCTACAACCAGAGCGTTCGGGGCTACAGCGTCCTGCAGTCCGGTCTGCTCGTGCTGCCGCTGGCCGCCTCCCAGATGTTCTTCGCGCCGCGGGCCCGGCTGGTCGTGGGCCGCTTCGGTGCCCGAGCCGTGTGTGCCACCGGCCTCGTCCTGACCGCCGTGGCCTTCGCCGGCTTCCTGCTGCTCGGCCAGGACACCCCCATATGGGTGCTGGAGGTGCTGTTCTTCCTGATGGGTACGGGGATGGCCCATGTGATGCCGCCCGCCACCGTCATGACCATGTCGTCGCTGCCGCGAGGAGTGGCCGGCTCCGGATCCGCAGTCAACAACACCTTCCGGCAGGTCGGCGGGGCCATAGGGGGTCGCCGTGCTGGGGTCGCTGCTGTCCACCACCTACCACGCAACGGCATCGACGGCCACCTGGGCGTACTGCCCGCCTCCGACCGGCACGCCGCAGGTGAATCCGTCCAGGCGACCCTGGCCGTCGCCGACAAGCTGGGACCGGCCGGCAGGGCACTGGTGCAGCCCGCGAACGACGCCTTCATCCATGCCATGCACATCACCGCGACAGGGTCGGCGGCCGTCGCCCTGGTCGGCGCAATCGTCGTGCTGGTCTTCCTGCCGGGCAAGGACGCCGCCGTGACCGCCGCCGGTGACAAGTCCCAGCGCCAGACCGTCTGAGCCCAACGGTGATCTCCCTGGACGAGCCTACGCCGGAGCTGCCGGGCCGCAGCCTACGGGACGACCTGGTCCTGCTCGTCGAGTTCGTCCGGCGGTGCGGGCCGGCCAAGCGGGACTCCGCCGTGCTGCGCAGCGTCGTGCTGCAGTTCCTACCCGCCCGAGCTGTGGCAGCTCTACCGCGACACCGTCATCCTGGTCCGCCGGCCCCTGGTCCTCGGGGTGCTGCAGCGCGGCATCGACACCGGGGAGATCCGCGGCGACGTCGATCTGGAGCTGCTCGGCGATCTGATCGTGGGGCCGATGCTGTCGCGCGATGCTGCGGCCGGGCTCCTCGCCGGAGGAGGGACTGTCCGAGCCGATGGTCGACACGCCTCGAAGGAGTGCTCCCGCGCGGGTGAGGCCTGTGCCGACTTCGGTGCCGCTGACCTCCTCCGCCCGGCAATCGCAGAACCACCGACAGCACTGGAGACCCCAGTGAAACCGCCACCCGGATCAGCGGTGACATCGCCACGGCCAACGCCTTGCTGACAGCTCCGCTGACGCTCTGATCACACCTCAACTCAGTTATTCCATTACTCCGAAGGAGATCGACTGATGGTAGCCAGCAACCTTGTTCTTATCCCCGGTGCCGGCGGCGTGGGCCGTACGGTCTTCGAGCAATTGCGTGCTCAGGATGTGCCAGTGCGTTTCATGGTCCGTCGCGAGGACGAGCGTGCGGCTGAGCTGCGGGCGCTCGGCGCGGAGGTCGTCATCGGTGACCTGACCCGGCCCGAGACGGTAGCGGCCGCGCTGCAGGGCGTGGCGCGGATGTACTTCGCCATGCGCGTGTCGCCGGACCATCTGCTGGCGGCGACCGTGGTGGCCTCCGTTGCGAGGGAGTACGGGAAGCTGGAGACCCTGGTCGACCTGTCGCAGATGACGGTGTCGCAGATGACCGCCACCAGCACCGAGGAGTCGCACCAGCAGCGGCTGCACTGGCTGGCGGAGCAGGTCTTCGACTGGTCAGGTCTGCCTGTGGTGCACATCCGGCCGACGGCGTTCCTGGACACTCCGCTGTTCACCGCGATGGCGGCGCGGTCGATTCAGGAGAACGGCACGATCGCGCTGCCGTTCGGCACCGGACGCACCTCGCCGGTCGCCGTGGACGACGTCGCCCGGGTCGTCGCCACCGTGCTCCGCGACCCAGCTCCGCACATCGGGCAGGTCTACGAGCTGACCGGGCCCCGCTCGGTCGACATGACAGAGCTGGCCGAGGAGTTCTCGCGGGCGCTGGGACGACCGGTGACCTACGTGGACGTGCCCCCGGAGAGGTGGGAGGCCCAGCTCCCGAAGCTGGGGATGCCGCCGCATCTCGAACAGCACGTGGCCACCATGGCCCAGTTGCACCGGGACAACCGTTACAACCGCACCGCCGACGGCGTCGAGCGCGTGACGGGCATCCCCGCCCAGTCGATCGAGGCGTTCGTGACCGCCCGCAGGAACTTCTATCTGGGCTGAGCCGCCCCGGCCAAGGCCGCTCCGGGGCGACTGCTGTCGCGGGACCGGCCGGGCCCTCTTGGCCGTGTATGCCCGCCGAAAACACTGCGCACGTCGTTCAGCTTGTTGACCTCGGTCAGCAGAGAATCCATGCCAACCGCGCCCGGGTCCCGCTTGAGTAGCGCCATCAGCTCGGCGCCGCCCTCGTTGCCCTCCGCCACCAGCGCCAGCAGCCGGGTCACCCCGACCTCGCCCAGGCGCTCAGTGGTTCGCGCACAGAACACCCACTCCCACCGGTTGCGGGCCGTGACCAGCACCTTCTCCATCCGGGTCCGGCCCGGCGGCTCGATACTCCGCGCCCTGCACTCGACCAGCAGGGCCTCCCGCTGCCGGTCCTGGCATGCGGGTCCCTCCTTGGTGACAGCGATGGGCGTTGCCCAGTGATCACGGTGGGCTGCGCACGGCGCATCTGTTCAGCGTGATTGCGCAGTGGCGTCGGTGCGGTGGCGGATGACGGCGTGCCAGCGGCGCTCGAAGTCTGCGGTGTGCTCTGCGATGGTCGCCGCCGTGATGGGCTCGTTGTACTGGAGGGTGATTCCCCGGGCTGCGCAGGCCCTCGGCGACGGCTTTCAACGAGGGCTGTTCACTGCGCACTCGGTGCTCGGCCCAGACGCTGTAGATCCGGAAGGGCAGGAGGTAGCGGCGTAGCGTGCTCGCAGCGGCGGCCCGGCCGTTGCGGCCGACCACGCCCTTCTCACCCAAGTACTTCGACAGGTCATCACCGCTGGGCTCGCCACCGCGCTGCTGCTGGTACTCCACCCATGCGAGGTAGTAGCGATCGACGGTGGTGAGGCCGCCTTTCTCGACCGGAGGCTGGGGCGGTATCTGCTCGTCCGCGTGCTCGTCGATGGCGGCATTCACCTTCGGGCCGCGCGTCTCCTGTGCAGCGTGCGCCCCCGCTGCAACGGGCTCGGCCTGGGGATCAGACTCGCTCGGGGACGGCACGGGAGGCAACTGCTCGCCAAAGCCAGCAGCTGCTTCCCCAACGGGCGGCCCAGCGTCACCGAACTCCCGCTCCTGGAAGGCGGCGACGAAGTCCTCCAGGTCCTCGCCCATGAGGGGCTGGCCGGTAGCCCCGGTGATGCCGTCCCGCTGGAAGACATACGCGGCGAGAGCGGCGGCATCGGGGTACTGATCATGCTCTCCCGCGTAGGCGAGCCATGCGCTGTAGAAGAACTCATCCCACGACGGCTCTTCTTCTGGAACACCTTCCGTATCGCCCGGGGCGATCACGGGACCGGCCGGTGGTGCACAGCGTTGCTGAAGGACTCGGAGCAGGGGCCTCGTTGTTCGTCAGGAGAGTGACCGCCGCCGCGGTGCTGATGCCGTACTCGTCCCGGAGGAAGGCAGCGAACTGCGAAGCCGTGGGCTCTGCCTGGGCCCGAGCCGATCCACCCCCTGGTAGGCCTCGGCGAAGTGCCCTGCGCTTCCTCAACAGCCTCCCCTCTGGAGGCTGGAACCTCCTCTTCGGGGGCCGAGGAGGACTCCAGCTCCAGGTACTCGGGGGCCGCGGGGGCGGCCGGAGCAGGGGCGGGCGCAACCACCTGTACCGGCGCCGGGGGCAGGACGGCAGGGGGCCCTGACCCCGGATCCTGGACACGGGCTTATGCGGCTTCGGTAAGGCTAGTGCTGGATTCCTCAAACGGTGTACACATATCGGCGCCGTAGCCGGCGGGTTGGCGGTGTGGGTCTGCCCCAGATCCAGGGGTTGGCCCGGGAGTTGAGCTGGCTGGTCGCCAGGGTGGTGACGTGTTCGATGTCGTCGGGGTTGGCAAATGACCGGCCGGCGAGGGCGGCTTCGCGGAAGATGCGCCACCAGCCTTCCTGCAGGTTGAGCCAGCACGCGCCGACGGGGATGAAGGCGTGGTGGATGCGGGGATGGTCTTCGAGCCAGGTCCGGGTGGACAGACTGTTGTGGCTGGACAGGTTGTCGGTGACGATCCAGATCTCCCCGTGTGGGTTGGCGTCCTCGAGCAGTTGCAGGAACTGCTGGTAGAAGACGCTGTTCCGGGAGGATGCGGTCATCGTGACTGCCTGGCCGTCGGCTGGTCGCAGACCGCCGTAGACCCAGGTCTTCTCCGGCCCGCGGCTGTAGTCGAGTTCCGCCTTGATCCGGTGCCCGTCCGGTGACCAGGCAGGTGCGGGCGGGAAGGTCCGCGGGATCACCGGCCCCAGCTCGTCGGCGCAGATCACCGTCGCACCGTCGGGCGGGTTCGTGTAGAGGCCGATGATGAGGTAGACACCGCCGCGCGGTGCCGCTTCATCGACGCGGAGAAGGCATCTGGACAGCCATCTTTGGCAGGTCACAGCGCGTGGCGCTGCTGTACCGTGCACTGGGAGTTCCGCGTCTACCTACTACGCGCACCACGCGGCCGCGTCGGCGCGGCGGGCCGCACGGCGCGAGGAGGAGCGCCTCGTGGACGAGATCCGAGTGCTCCACGCCGGGTCGCGCGGCGCCTACGGCCCCCGCGGATTCACTCGCCCTGCGGCGGGCCGGGCGGGCGGTGAACCCGAAGAAGGGTCGAGCGGCTGATGCGCGCACCGGATCGTCGGGATCACCCGTCGTCGGCGTCGGGGCCCGACCCGGCAGGCGAAGCGGGCGGGGCTCTGCCGCCGACCTGATCGGCCTGGACTTCACCGCGCCCCCCCCCCTGGATGCGGCTGGTTGGTGACATGATGAACTCGTCACCCTGGAAGGGAAGTTGTCCATGACCTGCATCGATCTCGGGGACGCGGAGGTGATCGGCTGTTCGACGGCCGGCCACCACCGCGGCGAGGCCGGCCGCCGCCTGCGGATGCGGCCGGACGCGGTGGCCTGGAGGACGACTGCATCATGCACACCGACCGCTGGCAGCGAATACACAAGTGACTGATTCCGGAGCCGAGATACGTCAGTTGCACAGTGAGGCAGTCGATGGGACGTGTCGGCTCTGCCACAGAAAATAAATGCTGCTGCGGAAACTGGTTCGTAGTCCTCAAAGCGGAGATCGGTACCTCCGTCTGGAAACCCGCGAGGCTGCCCGG
>NZ_JBWDPA010000006.1:0-78522 GCF_056270325.1 Streptomyces sp. RLA012
CGGAAGGTCCGCCCGGGGGCGACGGCGGCGAGGTCGGTGTGTCCGAGGACGGCGGCGGCACGTCCCCGGACCAGGTCGAGGAGTTCCGCGTCGCGGTCCTCGGCCGGCCGTGCGGCGAGCCGCTCGCGCAGCGCGGCACCGGCACGCGCGCCGCCGGCCGTGGCCGCACCGGCGCCGTGCAGCGCGTCGGCGGCCTCCGGCAGGCCGGACAGCAGCGGGCTGGGGCGGCCGGTGGTGAACGCGGGGGCGAAACGGTCCCAGTCCACGTCGGCCACGACCACGGTGGTGTCGCCGAGTTCGAGGGCGCGGGACAGGGCGCGCAGCGCGCCCGCGGGCTCCAGCGGGAGCAGTCCGCGGCGGCGCAGCAGGTCCTGGGCGCCGGCGTCGGCGGCCATGCCGCTCTCGCCCCAGGGGCCCCAGGCGACGGCGGTACCGGCGAGGCCGCGGGCCCGGCGGCGCTCGACGAGGGCGTCCAGGTGGGCGTTGGCGGCGGCGTAGGCGGCCTGGCCGCCGCTGCCCCACACCCCGGCGATCGAGGAGAACACCACGAACGCCGACAGGTCCGTGCCACGGGTCAGTTCGTCGAGGAGGTCGGCGGCGACGGCCTTGGCGCGCAGGACGGCGGCCAGGCGCTCGGGGGTCACCGCGTCGATCACGTCGTCGTCCAGGACGCCCGCGGCGTGGAAGACCGCGTCGACCGGGTGCCGGGACAGCAGGCTCCCGACGGCCTCGCGGTCGGCCATGTCGCACGCCTCGACGACCACGCGGGCGCCGAGTCCTTCGAGTTCGCCGCGGAGTTCGGCCGCGCCGGGGGCGTCCGGGCCGCGGCGGCTGGTGAGGACGAGTTCCTCGGCACCGCGGCCGACGAGCCAGCGTGCCACCCGCGCGCCGAGGGCTCCGGTGCCGCCGGTGAGCAGCACCCGGCCGGGCGCGCTCCACTGCGCGCCGGTGGCGGCCGGCGCGGAGGCGTGGGTGAGCCGGCGGGCGGACACGGCCGCCGCGCGGACGGCGACCTGGTCCTCGGTGCCGTCGGCCACGACGGCGGCCAGCGCGCGGACGGCGACCTGGTCCTCGGTGCCGTCGGCCACGACGGCGGCCAGCGCGGCCAGGACACGGCGGTCGGGGCGGGCCGGCAGGTCGACGAGACCGCCCCAGCGGTCCGGGTACTCCAGCGCGGCGACCCGGCCCAGGCCCCACACGGCGGCCTGTGCCGGGTCGACGACACCTTCGGAGGGGGCGCCGACGGCGACGGCGCCCCGCGTCAGCAGCCACAGCGGTGCGCTCACTCCCGCGTCGCCCAGGGCCTGGACGAGTTCGAGGGCGGCCGTCGTACCGTCCAGGCACGACAGGACGCCCGCGACGGGCTCGTCCGTGACGGCCGCGGCGAGGAGCCACGCCAGTTCGGCGCGGTCCGCCTGCGGCGGGCAGGTCAGGCGCTCGGTCCCGGGCAGGAACTCCTCGATGCCGTCGAGGGCGGGGGCGCCGTCCGCCTGCAGCAGAACCCACCGCCCGGTGTCCGCCACGGTGGGCGGGCCGGTGACGGCCGGGCCGCCGGCAGCCAGGCCGGTGACGGGTTCCCAGCCGACGCGGTAGCGCCAGCCGTCGGCGCGCGACCGCTCGGCCTGACCGCGCCGCCAGGCGGACAGCGCCGGTACGACGGCGTCGAGTTCCTGCTCGTCGACGCCCAGGACATCGGCCAGTCCCTGCGCGTCGCCGCGTTCCACGGCCTCCCAGAAGCTCGCGTCCAGCGGGTTCACACCGGCCGACACGGCCGCGCCCCGCGCGGGCTCGGGCCAGTACCACTCGTGCTGGAAGGCGTACGTCGGCAGGGTCACCGTCCGGGCACCGGAACCGGCGAACAGGGCAGGCCAGTCGACACGGACCCCGTGCGCGAACACCGTCGACAGAGCGGCCACCGCGGTGTCCGCCTCCGGCCGGTCCTTGCGCAGAACGGGAACACACAGGTGATCCCGCATGTCACCCAGGCAGGCACGCGCCATGGCCGTGAGCGTGCCGTCCGGACCGACCTCCACGAACCGCGTCACACCACCGTGCCCGGCCAGCCACTCGATGCCGTCGGCGAACCGCACGGCCTCCCGCACATGCCGCACCCAGTACTCCGGAGACTCCAACTCCCCCGCCACGGCGGCCTGTCCGGTCACGTTCGAGACGATTGCGATACGGGGCTCGCCGTAGGTGACGCTCTCCGCGACCGTGCGGAATTCCTCCAGCATCGGTTCCATCAGCGGCGAGTGGAAGGCATGGCTGACACGCAGGCGCGAGGTGCGGCGGCCCAACGCCGCCACCTCCCCTGCGACCGCCTCGGCAACCGACTCCACACCCGAAATGACCACCGAGCGGGGTCCGTTGACCGCCGCGACCGACACCTCCGCCGCACGGCCCTCCAGCAGCGGGAGAACCTCGTCCTCGGACGCCTCGACGGCGAACATCGCACCACCGGACGGCAGTTGCTGCATCAGGCGGCCCCGTGCCGACACCAGACGGCACGCGTCCTCCAGCGACAGCACACCGGCCACATGGGCGGCGGCCAGTTCGCCGATGGAGTGACCGACCAGGAAGTCGGGGCGCACCCCCCACGACTCGACGAGCCGGAACAGGGCCACCTCGATCGCGAACAGGGCGGGCTGGGTCCACGCGGTGTTGTTCAGCAGGCCGGCGTCCGTGCCGAAGACCACGTCCGTCAGGCCGTCGTCCAGGTGGGCGCAGACGGCGTCGAAGGCTTCGGCGAACGCGGGGAAGGACTCGTACAGTTCACGGCCCATGCCGAGGCGCTGGGCGCCCTGGCCGGAGAAGAGGAAGGCGAGTTTGCCCTCGGAGGCGACGCCCTGTGCCACGCCCGGCAGGGTCTCGCCGTCGGCGGCGGCGGTGAGACCGGCGAGCAGTTCTTCGCGGTCGGTGCCGCGCACGACCGCGCGGTGTTCGAAGACGGACCGGGTCTGTGTGAGCGACAGGGCCACGTCGGCGGTGTCCAGGTCCGGATGGGCCTGTATGTGGGCGAGCAGGTGTGCGGCCTGGCCGCGCAGTGCGTCGGCGCTCTGGCCGGACACGACCCAGGGGGTGACGGGCAGCGGCAGCCGGGGCACCTCGGTCACGGCTTCTTCGACGACCGGGTCCGGTACCTGCTCCAGCACCACATGCGCGTTGGTCCCGCTCAGGCCGAACGAGGACACACCCGCACGCCGGGGCCGCCCAGGCTCCGGCCACTCGGCCGGCTCCGTCAGCAACCGCACATCACCAGCAGCCCAGTCCACATGCGAAGAGGGCTCATCAGCATGCAGGGTGGCGGGCAGCACACCGTGCCGCATCGCCTCCACCATCTTGATGACACCCGCCACACCGGCAGCAGCCTGCGTATGACCGATGTTCGACTTCACCGAACCCAGCCACAACGGACGACCCTCCGACCGCTCCTTCCCGTACGTCGCCAAAAGCGCCTGCGCCTCGATCGGATCACCCAGAGACGTGCCCGTGCCGTGCGCCTCGACCGCGTCGACATCGGACGCCGACAACCCCGCACTCGCCAACGCCGCCCGGATCACCCGCTGCTGCGAGGGACCGTTCGGCGCCGTCAGACCATTCGACGCACCGTCCTGGTTGACCGCGGAGCCGCGGACGACGGCCAGGACGGGGTGGCCGTTGCGGCGAGCGTCCGACAGCCGCTCCACCAGCAGCACACCGACACCCTCACCCCACCCCGTCCCGTCCGCACCCTCCGCAAACGCCTTGCACCGGCCATCGGTGGCGAGGCCGCCCTGGCGGCTGAACTCCACGAACGCACCCGGCGTCGACATCACCGTCACACCACCGGCCAGCGCCAGATCGCACTCGCCCGACCGCAGTGCCTGGACCGCCAGGTGCAGGGCGACCAGGGAGGAGGAGCAGGCGGTGTCGACGGTGACGGCGGGGCCTTCGAGGCCCAGGACGTAGGAGACCCGGCCCGAGAACACGCTCGCGGCGTTGCCCGTCCCGATGTACCCGCCGAAGTCCGCGTCCGACGCCGCCAGCAGCGCCGGATAGTCCTGGCCGTTCGTACCGGCGAACACACCCGTCCGGCTGCCCCGCAGCGCACGGGGATCGATACCCGCCCGCTCCACCGCCTCCCACGACGACTCCAGCAGCAGACGCTGCTGCGGGTCCATCGCGAGGGCCTCACGCGGCGACACCCCGAAGAAGCCCGCGTCGAAGCCGCCCACGCCGGCCAGGAAGCCGCCGCGGCGGGTGTACGCCGTGCCCTGACGCCGGGATTCGGCATCCAGGCCGTAGAGCGAACTCAGGCCTTCCCAGCCGCGGTCGTGGGGGAAGTCGACGATGCCGTCGCGCCCTTCGGACAGCAGGCTCCAGAACGCCTCCGGAGAATCCACTCCCCCGGGGAAACGGCACGCCATCCCGACGATCACCACCGGGTCACCCGCCACCGCGACCGCGACCGCCGGGGACACCTCCGTGACCACACCGCTCAACTCACCGTACAAAAACTCCGCCAGAGCGACCGGAGTCGGATAGTCGAACACCACCGTGGCCGGCAACGACAGACCGCACTCCGCACCCAGGGCGTTGCGCAGCTCAACCGCGATGAGGGAATCGACACCCAGGTCACGGAAGGCGGAGTCGGCGGGAACGGACTCCGGGCCGGAGTGGCCGAGGACCGCCGCCGCGCGGGCGCGGACCAGGTCCAGAGCGGCCTGGACGCCCGCCTCGCGCGGCAGGGAGCCCAGGCTGTCGGTGCGTGCCGTCGACGGCTCCGGACGGGTGGGCCGGGACAGGGCGGCCTCGGGCAGTTCCGCCAGGAGTGCGCTCGGCCGGGTCGCGGTGAAGGCCGGTGCGAACCGGCTCCAGTCGATGTCCGCGACGAACTCGCCCGCCACGCCCGAGTCCAGGGCCGTCGCGAGGGCGGCCAGGGCCAGGTCGGGGTCCAGCGGTGCCACGGCGCCCCGGCTGCGGCGTCGGTCGCCCGTGGCCTCGGCTGCCATGCCGCCGCCGGCCCACGGTCCCCAGGCGAGGGAGGTGGCGGGCAGCCCCTCGGCACGGCGGCGCTCGGCAGGCGCTCGGCCACGGCGGCGCTCGGCCAGCGCGTCGAGGACGGCGTTGGCGGCGGCGTACGCGCTCTGTCCGGCGCTGCCCAGGACCCCGGCGAGCGACGAGAACGTCACGAAGGCCGACAGGTCCTGGTCTCGTGTCAGTTCGTCGAGGTGCAGGGCGGCTTCGGCCTTGGCCCGCATGACGTGCCGTATGCGCTGGGGGTCGGTCCCGCGCAGGATGCCGTCGTCGAGTACGCCCGCGGTGTGGAACACGGCGTCGACGGGGTGAAGGGCGAGGAGTTCGGCGATCTCTTCCCTGACGGAGACGTCCACGGCGGCGACCGTGACGCGGGCGCCCAGCGCGGAGAGCGCGGTTTCGAGTTCCGCGGCGCCGGGTGCCTCGGGGCCGCGCCTGCTCACCAGAACGATGTCCTGGGCGCCGCGTTCGACCGCCCAGCGCGCCACGCGGGCGCCGAGCGCGCCCGTGCCGCCGGTGATCAGGACGGTTCCCCGTGGCTGCCACGCCTGTGGCGGCGTGGGCTCTGCCGGCCCACGCCGCCGCAGGCTGGCGAGGACCCGGCCCACGCCTGTGGCGGCGTGGGCCGGGTCCTCGCCAGCCTGCGGCCGAAGACACCGGTGCCGCGGATCGCGATCTGGTCCTCACCGGACGGCGCGGTGAGGGCGGCGGCGAGCCGTCCGAGCGCCCGTTGGCCGAGTTGGCCGAGGTCGTCCGGCAGGTCGACGAGTCCGCCCCAGAGATCGGGGTGTTCGAGCGCCGCCACCCGGCCGAGGCCCCATACCGCGGCCTGCTCGGGCGAGGTGACCGCGTCGCTGCGGCCGACGGAGACGGCTCCGCGCGTCAGGGACCACACCGGACCCGCCTGACCCACCTGACTGGCCTGACCCGCCGAACCGCGCGGGCCGATGTCCGTGAGTGCCTGGACGAGCGTGGCCGTGGCCGCTGCCGTCGCTGCCCGGTCCTGGGCCAGCGGCAGCAGGGACAGGACGGCCGTGGTGGGACCGAACTCGTCCTGTGCGTGGGTGAGTTGATCGGCCAGGGCGGCACGGTCGGCGCGGTCCGTACCGGGGGCAAAGTCCGCGACCTCGATCCGGTACAGGTCGGCCCCCTGTGCCTCCAGCCCGTCGAGTACGGCGTTGATCGTGGCGTCGGCCCGTTCGTCGCGTGCTTGCGGGAGGACCACCAGCCAGCGGCCCGGCGGCGGTGCGCTTGCGGCGCCGGTGATCTGCGTCAGGGGTTTCCAGGTGATGCTGTAGCGCCAGGAGTCGGTGACGTGCTGGTCGCTGCGCTTGCGGTACCAGCGCGAGAGCGCCGGGACGACCGCGTCCAGGGCGTCGGGAGCCACGGCGAGGTCTTCGGCGAGGGTGTCGATGTCCTGCCGTTCGACCGCCTCCCAGAACTCCGTGTCGACGAGGGCCGAGGCGAACGCCGTGTCGGTGCCGGGCTTCGGTCCCGGCGTGGACGGGTCGAGCCAGAAGCGCCGGCGCTGGAAGGCGTACGTCGGGAGTTCCACGGCTGTGGCGCCGGTACCGGTGAAGAGCGCCTTCCAGTCGACGTGGGCGCCGTCCGCGTGCAGTCGGCCCAGCCCGCGCAGGACCGCAGACGGCTCGGAGCCCCTCTTGTGCAGGACGGGGACGCAGAGGTGCTCCCGTGTGTCGCTCAGGCAGGGCTGGGCGAGGGCGGTGAGGGTGCCGTCCGGGCCGATCTCCACGAACCGTGCCACACCACCGTGCCCGGACAGCCAGTCGATCCCGTCGGCGAACCGCACGGCCTCCCGGACATGGCGCACCCAGTACTCCGCGGACTCCAACTCCCCCGCCGCAGCGCCCTGTCCGGTCACGTTCGAGACGACCGGAATACGAGCCGGCGCATAGGTCACGCTCTCCGCGACCGTACGGAATTCGTCGAGCATCGGTTCCATCAGCGGGGAGTGGAAGGCGTGGCTGACACGCAGGCGTGAGGTGCGGCGGCCCAGCGCCGCCACCTCCCCCGCGACCGCCTCGGCCACGGCGTCGACACCCGAGATCACCACTGAGCGGGGTCCGTTGACCGCCGCGATGGACACCTCCGCCTCGCGGCCTTCCAACAGCGGGAGAACCTCGTCCTCGGAGGCCTCGACCGCGAACATCGCACCACCGGCAGGCAGTTGCTGCATCAGGCGCCCGCGTGCCGACACCAGACGGCAGGCGTCTTCGAGCGACAGCACCCCGGCCACATGGGCGGCAGCCAGCTCACCGATCGAGTGACCCACCACGAAGTCCGGACGCACCCCCCACGACTCGACGAGACGGAACAGCGCCACCTCGATCGCGAACAGGGCGGGCTGCGCCCACTCCGTCCGGTTCAGCACCTCCGCATCCGTACCGAAAACCACACCCGTCAGGCCGTCGTCCAGGTGCGCGCAGACCGCGTCGAAGGCCTCGGCGAACACCGGGAAGGACTCGTACAACTCACGTCCCATACCGAGGCGCTGGGCGCCCTGGCCGGAGAAGAGGAAGGCGAGCTTGCCGTCGCCGCGGTTCCGGCCGGTCACGACCTGCGCTGTGATCTCGTTGTCGGCGAGGCTCCGCAGGCCGCTGAGGAGGTCTTCGCGCCGGTCGCCCAGCAGCACTGCGCGGTGGTCGAATGTCGAGCGGGTGGTCAGCAGTGACCAGCCGACGTTCAGCGGGTCGTGGCCGGGGTGTTCGGTCAGGAAGGCCGACAGGGTGCGGGCCTGTGCGCGGAGGGCCTCGGGGGTCCGGCCCGAGAGGGTCCACGGGAGGACCGGGAGCGTGACGGCGGGCGCCGCCGGGGTGGCATCGTCGTCCGGTGCCGGGGCCGGTTCCTGTGGTGTGGTGCCCTGTTCCAGGACGACGTGGGCGTTGGTGCCGCTGACGCCGAAGGCGGAGACGGCGCCGGTGCGGGGGCGGCCGGTCTCGGGCCAGGCGCGTTGCCCGGTGAGGAGGCGGACCTCGCCCGCGGCCCAGTCCACATGGGAGGAGGGTTCGTCGACGTGGAGGGTGGCGGGCAGCACGCCGTGCCGCATCGCCTCCACCATCTTGATGACACCCGCCACACCGGCAGCAGCCTGCGTATGACCGATGTTCGACTTCACCGAACCCAGCCACAACGGACGGTCCTCGGACCGCTCCTTCCCATACGTCGCCAGCAACGCCTGCGCCTCGATCGGATCACCCAGCGCGGTGCCCGTGCCATGCGCCTCGACCGCGTCGACGTCCTTGGCCGTCAGACCGGCGTTGGCGAGGGCGGCCCGGATGACCCGTTGCTGCGAGGGACCGTTCGGCGCCGTCAGACCATTCGACGCACCGTCCTGGTTGACCGCGGAGCCGCGGACCACGGCCAGGACGGGGTGGCCGTTGCGGCGAGCGTCCGACAGCCGCTCCACCAGCAGCACACCGACACCCTCACCCCACCCCGTCCCGTCCGCACCCTCCGCAAAAGCCTTGCACCGGCCGTCGCTCGCAAGCCCGCCCTGGCGGTCGAACTCGGCGAAGACGTCCGGCGTCGACATCACGGTCACCCCGCCGGCCAGCGCGAGGTCGCATTCACCGGACCGCAGCGCCTGGACGGCCAGGTGCAGGGCGACCAGGGACGAGGAGCAGGCCGTGTCGACGGTCACGGCGGGCCCTTCCAGGCCCAGGACGTAGGAGACCCGGCCGGAGACGACGCTCGCGGCGTTGCCGGTGAGCAGGTGGCCCTCGATGCCCTCGGGCAGATCGTGGCCGTTGGCGGAGCCGTAGTTCTGGTTGCTGCATCCGACGAACACGCCGGTGCGGCTGCCGCGTACGGTGGCCGCGTCGACGCCCGCCCGCTCCAGCGCCTCCCAGGAGGCCTCCAGGGTGAGGCGCTGCTGCGGGTCCATGGCGAGGGCCTCGCGGGGCGAGATGCCGAAGAAGTCGGCGTCGAACTCCGTCGCGGAGTTCACGAATCCGCCGCGCAGGGCCGCCGCGTCGGTGGTGGCTCCGGTCAGATCCCAGCCGCGGTCCTGCGGGAACTCGTCCATCGCGTCCCGGCCGTCGGCCAGCAGCCGCCACAGGTCGTCGGGGGAACGGACGTCTCCCGGGTAGCGGCAGGCCATACCGACGATACGACGATGGCGACGGGCTCGGTCGCCGCGCGCGCGAGGTGGTCGTTCTGTTTGCGCAGTCGCTCGTTCTCGAGCAGCGATGCGCGCAGGGCCGCGACAACGCGTTCCTCGGAGGTGGGCATACTCAGCTCCACTGTTCTTGCTTCGGGCTTCGGCGGACGCTTCGGGCTTCGACAGGCGCTTCGGGCTTCGGCGGGGTGAGGAGAGCGGGCGCTTCGGGCTTCGGCGGGGCGAGGAGAGGGAAGCGGGTCGGACGGTCAGTGGGCCGAGTCGCCGAGGGCCAGCTGTACGAGGTCGTCGACGTCCATCGTGTGGATCAGCTCGCTGTCCTCCGCGTCGGCCCCGGTGGCGCTCGGGTCCGTTTCCTCCGGCTCGGCGAGGGCCATCACCGCGGCCAGCAGGCCGCTCTCCTTCAGTCGGGCCAGCGGAACGGTCGCCAGCTTCCTGCGCAGCGCGGCCTCGTCGGCGTCCGTGGTGCCGGACGGGTCGGCGAGGGCGTCGGGGAAGAGCTCGGCGTAGAGGTGATCGGCCAGGTGTTCGGGGGTCGGGTAGTCGAAGACGAGGGTGGTGGGCAGGCGCAGACCGGTGTCGTGGTTGAGCTGGTCGCGCAGTTCGACGGCGGTCAGGGAGTCGAAGCCGACGTCGCGGAACGCCCGGGCGAGTTCCACGCTCTCGCCGCTCGCGCGGCCGAGGACCGAGGCGGCGTGGGTGCGGACGAGGTCGCGCAGGGCGCGCCTGCGGTCGGTGTCGGAGAGCGCGGAGAGCCGGTTCATCAGGTCCGTTCCCCTGGTCTCCGGCTCGGTGCGCGTGCCGTCCGTACCGGTGGTGGTGGCGGCCTCCGGGAGAGTGGACAGGAGCGGGCTGGGGCGGCGGCTGGTGAACGTGGGAAGGAACCTCTCCCAGTCCACGTCGGCCACCACGACCGTGCTGTCCCCGAGGTCCAGGGCGCGTCCCAGTGCGGTCAGCGCACGGTCGGGGTCCATCACGCGCAGGCCGCGGCGGGCGAGTTCGAGGGCTCCTTCGTCGGTGACCAGGCCGCCGCCGCCCCAGGGCCCCCAGGCCACGGCCGTACCGGCGAGGCCCCGGGCCCGGCGGTGTTCCACCAGGGCGTCGAGGTGGGCGTTGGCGGCGGAGTAGGCGGACTGGCCGCCGCTGCCCCACACGCCGGCGATCGAGGAGAACACGACGAAGGCGGACAGGTCCCGGTCGCCCAGGACAGCGTCCAGGTGGGTCGCGCCGGTGGCCTTCGCACCCCATACGTCGGCGAGGTACTGGTCGTCGACCTCGCCGAGCGGCATGGCGTCGCCCCTGCCCGCGGCGTGGAACACGGCATCGACGGGGTGCCGGTCCAGCAGCGTCTCGACCGCGGCACGATCCGTCGTGTCGCAGGCTTCCAGCGTGACGTGGGCGCCCATGGTCCGCAGTTCGTCGGCGAGTTCGGCGGCGCCCGGCGCGTCCGCTCCGCGGCGGCCGGTCAGCACGAGGTCCTTGGCACCGCGCTGCACGAGCCAGCGGGCGAGGCGCCCGCCGATGGCACCCGTCGCGCCGGTCACCAGGACGCGGCCGCGCGGGGTCCAGGGCACGGCCGGGGCCGAGATGGACGGGAGCGAGGCGGACGGGGCGTGGGCCAGGCGGCGGACGAGCAGTTCGGATCCGCGTACGGCGACCTGGTCCTCACCCGAGGCGAGAGCGGACGCGATGCCGGCGAGGGCGTGCCGGTCGGCCCGCCGGGCCGGGAGGTCGACCAGGCCGCCCCAGCGGTCCGGGTGTTCCAGCGCGGCGACGCGGCCGAGGCCCCAGACCGCGGCCTGGGACGGATCGGCGGGCTCCTCGGCCGTGCCGCCCGTCGATACCGCGCCCGGTGACAGCACTCCCGTCGATACCGCGCCCGTCGGCACCGCGCCGGTCGATACGGCGTCGGTCGATACGGCGCCGTGTGTCACCGTCCACAGCGGAACCGGAAGGTCTGCGTCGCCCAGCGCCTGGACGAGCGCCAGTGTCGCCCCCCACACCACCGGAGGGGGCGAGGTACGACAGCACGCCCGCGATGCCCCCGCATTCGGCGGCGTTCGTCAGGACCCGCCCCAGCGCGGCACGGTCCGCCGCCTCCGCCGGGCAGGTGAACCGCTCGATCCCGGGGACGAATTCCTCGATGCCCGCGAGCACGTCCTCGCCGGGGGGCTGCAGCAGCAGCCAGCGGCCCGGCACCGGCGCGGGTGGGGTCGGCACGGCCAACGGCTCCCAGCCGACGCGGTAGCGCCAGCCGTCCACGACGGACCGCTCGGCCGCACCGCGCCGCCAGGCCGACAGCGCCGGCACGACGGCGCCCAACTCGGCCTCGCCCACGCCCAGTACATCGGCCAGGCCCTGCGCGTCGCCGCGTTCCACGGCCTCCCAGAACTCCGCGTCCACGGGGTCGGCCGAGGTGCTCCCGGCCGGCGAGGCGGCCTGCTCCGGCCAGAACCGCTCACGCTGGAAGGCGTACGTCGGCAACGTGACGGTCCGGGCGCCAAACCCGGCGAGCAGGGCGGGCCAGTCGACGGGAACCCCGTGCACGAAGGCCTTCGCCACGGCCGCCGGCACCGTGTCGGTCTCGTCGCGGTCCTTGCGGAGCGCGGCCACGAACAGCATGCCCTCGTCACCGGGGACGCAGGAGGGAGCCAAGGCCGTGAGCGTCGCGTCGGGCCCGATCTCCACAAAGCGCGTGACGCCGTGCCCGGCCAGCCACTCGATGCCGTCGGCGAACCGCACGGCCTCCCGCACATGCCGCACCCAGTACTCCGGAGACTCCAACTCCCCCGCCGCAGCCGCCTGTCCGGTCACGTTCGACACCACGGCCAACTGCGCCGGCGCATAGGTGACGCTCTCCGCGACCGTGCGGAATTCGTCGAGCATCGGTTCCATCAGCGGCGAGTGGAAGGCATGGCTGACACGCAGGCGTGAGGTGCGGCGGCCCAGCGCCGCCACCTCCCCCGCGACCGCCTCAGCCACGGCCTCGACACCCGAAATCACCACCGACCGCGGCCCGTTCACCGCCGCGACCGACACCTCCGCCGCACGGCCCTCCAGCAGCGGGAGAACCTCGTCCTCGGACGCCTCGACGGCGAACATCGCGCCGCCGGGGGGCAGTTGCTGCATCAGGCGCCCGCGTGCCGACACCAGTCGGCAGGCGTCTTCGAGCGACAGCACCCCTGCCACATGGGCGGCGGCCAGTTCGCCGATGGAGTGCCCGACCAGGAAGTCGGGGCGCACCCCCCACGACTCGACGAGCCGGAACAGCGCCACCTCGATGGCGAACAGGGCGGGCTGGGTCCACGCGGTGTTGTTCAGCAGGTCCGCGTCCGTGCCGAAGACCACGTCCGTCAGGCCGTCGTCCAGGTGCGCGCAGACCGCGTCGAAGGCACCGGCGAACACCGGGAAGGACTCGTACAGTTCACGCCCCATACCGAGGCGCTGCGCGCCCTGGCCGGAGAACAGGAACGCCAACCTGCCGTTGGACGCGGCGCCTTGGGCGACGGTGGGAAGGTTCTCGCCGCGGGCGACGGCGGCGAGTCCCGCGAGCAGTTCTTCGCGGTCGGTGCCTCGGATCACCGCGCGGTGCTCGAAGACGGACCGGGTCTGTGTGAGCGACAGGGCCACGTCGGCGGTGTCCAGGTCCGGGTGGGCCTGTATGTGGGCGAGCAGGTGTGCGGCCTGGCCGCACAGTGCGTCGGCGCTCTGGCCGGACACGACCCAGGGGGTGACGGGCAGCGGCTGAGAGACCTCCGTGACGGCTTCGACGACCGGGTCCGGCGCCTGTTCCAGTACGACATGGGCGTTGGTGCCGCTGAATCCGAAGGCCGAGACTCCGGCCCGCCGGGGCCGCGCCGTCTCCGGCCAGTCGACGGATTCGGCCAGGAGCCTGACCTCGCCCGCGGCCCAGTCCACATGGGAGGAGGGTTCGTCGACGTGGAGGGTGGCGGGCAGCACGCCGTGCCGCATCGCCTCCACCATCTTGATGACACCCGCCACACCGGCAGCAGCCTGCGTATGACCGATGTTCGACTTCACCGAACCCAGCCACAACGGACGACCCTCGGACCGCTCCTTCCCATACGTCGCCAACAGCGCCTGCGCCTCGATCGGATCACCCAGAGACGTGCCCGTGCCGTGCGCCTCGACCGCGTCGACATCGGACGCCGACAACCCCGCACTCGCCAACGCCGCCCGGATCACCCGCTGTTGCGAGGGCCCGTTCGGCGCCGTCAGGCCGTTGGAAGCGCCGTCCTGGTTGACCGCGCTGCCGCGGACGACGGCCAGGACGGGGTGGCCGTTGCGGCGAGCGTCCGACAGCCGCTCGACCAGCAGCACACCGACACCCTCACCCCACCCCGTCCCGTCCGCACCCTCCGCAAACGCCTTGCACCGGCCGTCCGCCGCGAGCCCGCGCTGGCGGCTGAACTCCACGAACGCCGCCGGGGTCGACATGACGGTGACGCCGCCGACGAGTGCCATCGAGCACTCCCCCGAGGTCAGTGCGCGTGTCGCCCAGTGCAGGGCGACGAGGGACGCCGAGCAGGCCGTGTCGACGGTGACCGCGGGGCCTTCGAGGCCCAGGACGTACGAGACCCGGCCCGAGACGACGCTCGCGGCGTTGCCGGTGCCGAGGTAGCCCTCGGTGTCGGCGTCGGCCGTGCCCAGAAGGTGCGCGTAGTCCTGGCCGTTGGTGCCGGTGAAGACGCCGGTACGGCTGCCCCGCAGGGAACGGGGGTCGATGCCCGCCCGCTCCACGGCCTCCCAGGAGGTCTCCAGCAGCAGACGCTGCTGCGGATCCATGGCAAGGGCCTCACGCGGTGACACCCCGAAGAAGCCCGCGTCGAACGAGCCGACGTTCTTGAGGAAGCCGCCGCGGCGGGTGTAGGTCGTCCCGCGGCGCCGGGACTCGGGGTCGGGGTCGTAGAGGGCGTCCACGTCCCAGCCGCGGTCGCCCGGGAAGTCGGTGATGCCGTCGTCGCCCTTGAGGAGCATGTCCCACAGCTGCTCGGGGTTCTCGACCCCGCCGGGGAAGCGGCAGCCCATGCCGATGATCGCGACCGGGTCGGCGGCGAGGTCCGCCGGTGCTCCGGGGACCTGCTGCGCGGACTGCGCCGACCCCGCCTCGGTGGGGGCGAGTCCGGCGAGCAGGAGGTCGGCGACGGCGGCCGGGGTGGGGTGGTCGAAGATCAGGGTCGCGGGCAGGGTGAGGCCGGTCGTGTGGGTGAAGGCGTTGCGGAGTTCCAGGGCGGTGAGGGAGTCGAAGCCCAGCTCCGTGAAGGGCCGGTCGAGGCCGACCGACGCGTCGCTGCTGTGGCCCAGGACACTCGCGACGGTCGTACGGACCAGGGCGAGGACGGCCGAACGGCGCTGCTGCTCGGGCAGCGCGGCGAGCGCACCGCCCGCCGTCACGGTGCCCGCCCCGGCGCCGGCGGCCTGCCGCAGTGGTGCGCGGCCGGCCAGGGAGCGCAGGACGGGGGGCAGCCCGGCCGCGTTCCGGCGCAGCGCGGGCAGGTCGACGCGCAGGGGCAGCGGGGTGCCGGCGGTGTGGGACAGGCAGCGGTCGAAGAGGGCCAGGGCGTCCGGGGTGGGCAGGGCGCCGATGCCGCTGCGGCCGATGCGGTTGCGCTGTGAGGTGTCCAGGTCGCTGGTCATGGTGCTGTCCTGGGCCCACAGTCCCCAGCCGATGGCGAGGGCGGGGTGTCCTTCGGAGCGGAGGTGTCCCGCGAAGGCGTCCAGGAAGGAGTTGGCCGCGACGTAGTTGCCCTGGCCGGGGCTGCCGAGTGCGGCGGCGGCCGAGGAGAACAGAACGAAGGCCGTCAGGCCGAGATCGCGGGTCAGTTCGTGGAGGTTGACCGCGGCGTCCACCTTGGGGCGCAGTACGGCGTCGAGGCGTTCGGGGGTGAGGGAGGTGACGACGCCGTCGTCCACGACACCGGCGGCGTGCACGACGGCACCCAGCGGGTGCTCCGGCGGGACGGCCGCCAGCAGTCCGGCCAGCGCGTCGCGGTCGGCGGTGTCGCAGGCGGCCACGGTGACCTCGGCGCCCGCCTCGGCCAGCTCGGAGACGAGGGCAAGGGCGCCGGGCGCGTCCGCGCCCCTGCGTCCGGCGAGGAGCAGATGCCGTACGCCGTGCTCGGTCACCAGGTGGCGGACGACGGCGGCGCCGACGGTGCCGGTGCCTCCGGTCACGAGGACCGTGCGCCGGGGGTCGAAGTCGAGTGCCCGCGCGGGCTGTTCGGCATCGGCGGCAGTGAGGTCGGGGGCGGGGGCGGGGGTGAGATGGGGTACCAGGACCTGGCCGTCGCGGACGCAGACGTCGGTCTCGTCGTGGCGGAGGATCTCGGCGAGGTCTTCCTGCTCGTGGACACCGGTGCCGGTGTCCACGAGCAGGAAGCGGCCGGGGTTCTCCGCCTGGGCGGAGCGCACGAGTCCGCGGACGGCGGCGGCGGGCAGGTCGGTGACCGTCTCGCCGTCCGCCGCGGCGACCGCACCGGAGGTGAGGAACAGCAGGCGGGAGCCGGTGAAACGCTCGTCGGCCAGCCAGGTCCGCAGCAGGGTGAGGGCGGCGCCGGTGGCCGCGTGGACGGCCTCGGCACTCGCCCCGCGGTCGTCGTGGGGAGTGCGCCAGGGCAGGGCGACGACCTCGGGCACGGCGCCGTCGGCGGCGAGGAGGGCGTCGAGGCCGGTGTGGACGGCGAGTTCGGGGGCGGTCGGCAGCACCGGTCCCCGTGAGGCGGTCCAGGTGAGGCGGAAGAGGTCGTCGCGCTCCGCTGCCGCCGGGGCGGGCAGGTCCGCCGGGGTCAGCGTGCGCGCGGTCAGTTCGTCCGCGGTGAGGACGGGTGCGCCGGCGGGGTCGAAGAGGTCGAGCCCGACGGTGCCGTCCTGGCGGGGACGGATATGGACGCGTACGGATTCGGCGGCCGCGGCGTGCAGGGTGAGGCCGGACCAGGACAGGGCGTGGGGTGCCGGGTGTCCTGTCGCGCAGAGGGCGAGGAGAGCCCCTTCGAGGAGGGCCGGGTGCAGGGCGAAGCGGCCGGCCTCGGCGCGCTGCGACTCGGGCAGGACGGCTTCGGCGTACACCTCGTCACCGAGCCGCCAGGCGGCCGTCAGGGTGCGCAGGACGGCGCCGGGGACGGTGTCCTGGTCTTCGAGGGTGCGGTACGGCTCGTCGATGTCGAGGGGGGCGGCGCCGGCGGGCGGCCATGCACCGGGCGCCCGGTGCTCGCGGGGTGCCGGGCTCTGCGGCTGCCGTACGAGGACGCCGTGGGCGTGCCGCTGCCAGGGGCGGTCTCCTCCGTCGTCGGCGGGGCCGGCGGGAACGGCGGGGTCGAGGGGACGGGAGTACGCGGTGAAGGTCCACCGGCCCGCCTCGTCGGTCTCCTCGACCACGGTCTGGATCTCGCTCTCGCCGGTCTCGGGCAGGGCGAGGGGCGTTTCCACGACGAGTTCGGCCAGGTGCGGGCTGTCGAGCCGGGCACCGGCGTGCAGGGCGAGGTCCGTGAAGACCCCGGCGGGCACGAGGGCCGTGCCGAAGACGGTGTGGTCGGCGAGCCAGGGCTGGGTCCGGCGCGAGATACGGCCGGTGGAGACGACGGCGGTCGACTCGGCGAGCGCGACGGTCGCGCCCAGCAGCGGGTGTGCCGTCGTCCTGACGGTGCCCTGGGCCACCGGGTCGAGCCAGTAGCGGCTGCGCTGGAAGGCGTAGGTGGGCAGGGCGACCGGCGGGCGGTCCTCGCCCGGGGCTACGGCGGACCAGTCGACGGCGGTGCCGCGCGTGTGCAGGGCGGCGAGCGCGCCGAGCGCCGCGATCGGCTCGCCGCGGTCCTTGCGCAGGGTGGGGGCGAAGAGCATTCCGTCGCCCGAGACGGCGGACTGGGCGAGGGCGGTGAGGGTGGCGTCGGGGCCGATCTCGATGAAACGGCGGACGCCGCGCTCCTCCAGCCACCGCACCCCGTCGGCGAACCGCACGGCCTGCCGCACGTGGCGCACCCAGTACTCCGGAGACTCCAACTCCCCTGCCGCGGCGGCCTGTCCGGTCACGTTCGACACGACCGGAATACGAGCCGGCGCATAGGTCACGCTCTCGGCGACCGTGCGGAATTCCTCCAGCATCGGTTCCATCAGCGGGGAGTGGAAGGCGTGGCTGACGCGCAGGCGTGAGGTGCGGCGGCCCAGCGCCGCCACCTCCCCCGCGACCGCCTCGGCCACCGACTCCACACCCGAGATCACCACCGAGCGGGGTCCGTTGACCGCAGCAATGGACACCTCCGTCTCGCGGCCCTCCAGCAGCGGGAGAACCTCGTCCTCGGACGCCTCGACCGCGAACATCGCACCGCCGGACGGCAGTTGCTGCATCAGACGGCCCCGTGCCGACACCAGACGGCAGGCGTCCTCCAGCGACAGCACCCCGGCCACGTGGGCGGCGGCCAGTTCGCCGATGGAGTGGCCCACCAGGAAGTCGGGGCGCACCCCCCACGACTCGACGAGGCGGAACAGGGCCACCTCGATGGCGAACAGGGCGGGCTGCGCCCACTCCGTCCGGTTCAGCACCTCCGCATCCGTACCGGAAACCACACCCGTCAGATCGCCGTCCAGGTGCGCGCAGACGGCGTCGAAGGCCTCCGCGAACGCGGGGAAGGACTCGTACAACTCACGCCCCATGCCCAGGCGCTGGGCGCCCTGGCCGGAGAAGAGGAGGGCGAGCCTGCCGTCGGCGCGGCGGGCCGTGTTCATGACGACCTCGGGGGTGGGCTCGCCGTCGGCCAGGGACTTGAGGCCGCGGATCAGGGCGTCGTGGTCGCCGCCGAGGACGACGGCCCGGTGTTCGAACGCGGAGCGTGTGGTGGCCAGGGCGTGGGCGACGGCGTGGTCGCCGTCGCCGGGGTGGGTTTCGAGGTGGGTGAGGAGGGTGTGGGCCTGGGCCTGCAGGGCCTCCGGGGTCTGGGCGGACAGCAGCCAGGGCACGACCGGCGGGGCGGTGTCGGCGGGGGGTGTGGCGGCCTCGGTGCGGGTGCGGTCCTCGCTCGTTCCGGTGCTCTGCCCGGCCTGCCTTGCCTGCCCGGCCTGCCTTGCCTGGCCGGCCTGGCTGTCTTGGCCGTCCTGTTCTTGCTGCTCGTCCTCCGGTTCGGCGGGCGGGGCCTGTTCGACGATGACGTGGGCGTTGGTGCCGCTGACGCCGAAGGCGGAGACGCCCGCGCGCCGCGGCCGGCCGGGGTCGGTCCACTCGACGGGTGCGGTCAGGAGGCGGACGTTGCCTTCTGTCCAGTCGACGGTGGTGGAGGGCTGGTCGACGTGCAGGGTGCGGGGCAGCCGCTGGTGGCGGAGTGCCTGCACCATCTTGATGATGCCGCCGACGCCCGCGGCGGCCTGGGTGTGGCCGATGTTCGACTTGAGGGAGCCCAGCCACAGGGGTTGGTCGGCGGGCCGGTCCTGGCCGTAGGTGGCCAGCAGGGCCTGGGCCTCGATGGGGTCGCCGAGGGTGGTGCCGGTGACGGCCGTGGGCCTCGACGGCGTCGACCTCGCCGGCGCGCAGGCCGGCCGCGGTGAGGGCGGCGCGGATGACCCGCTGCTGTGCGGGTCCGTTCGGGGCGGTGAGGCCGCTGCTGGCGCCGTCCTGGTTGACGGCGGAGCCGCGGATGACGGCGAGGACGTCGTGCCCGTTGCGGCGGGCGTCCGAGAGGCGTTCCAGGAGGAGCATGCCCACGCCCTCGCCCCAGCCGGTGCCGTCGGCGGCGTCCGCGAAGGACTTGCAGCGGCCGTCGGCGGCCAGGCCGCGCTGGCGGCTGAACTCCATGAAGGTGACCGGGGTGGACATCACGGCGACACCGCCGGCGAGCGCGAGGTCGCACTCGTCGGCGCGCAGTGCCTGGACGGCCAGGTGCAGGGCGACCAGGGAGGAGGAGCAGGCCGTGTCCACGGTGATGGCGGGGCCTTCGAAGCCGAAGGTGTAGGAGATGCGGCCGGAGGCGATGCTGGCGGCGCTGCCGTTGCCGATGTATCCGTCGAGTCCTTCGGGGGGTTCGGGGAACCGTGAGCCGTAGTCGTTGTACATGACGCCGGCGAAGACGCCGGTGGCGGTGCCCCTGAGGTCGGCGGGGCGCAGCCCGGCGCGCTCCATGGCCTCCCAGGTGACTTCGAGGAGCAGGCGCTGCTGGGGGTCGGTGGCGAGGGCTTCGCGGGGTGACATGCCGAAGAAGCCGGCGTCGAAGTCGACGGCGTCGTGCAGGAAGCCGCCTTCGCGGGTGTAGCAGGTGCCGGGGCGGTCGGGGTCGGGGTCGTAGAGGGTGTCGACGTCCCAGCCGCGGTCCTCGGGGAAGGCGGAGATGCCGTCGGTGCCGGTGTCGACGAGCTGCCAGAGGTCTTCCGGGGTGCGGACTCCGCCCGGGTAGCGGCAGCTCATGGAGACGATGGCGATGGGTTCCGTGGCCTTCGACTCGACCTGGCGCAGGCGGGTGCGCGTGCGTTGGAGGTCTGCGGTGACGCGCTTCAGGAAATCGCGGAGCTCGCGAAGCCTGTCCTCGCTCACGGATCGGTTCCCTTCGACAGCGGGCCCATGGTCTCGCCGGTGGTGGCACGGGCAGTGACGGTCCCGGACGGGTGCGGGCGGCACGGGACGGGGTGAGGGGGTGCGGAGCCTGGCGAGCGGCGCGGCGGCGGTTCCCCGGGCGGATCCGACGTGCCGTGCCGGATGCCGGTGGGGAACATGCCTTCGGCCGATTATGCGGACGGGCACGGGCCCCCCGGATCCGCGCTGAGCGGCTCTAAGAGAACTTCTAGCGTTGGCCCGCGGGTGCTACGGCCCGGCGGGGAAGTCCAGGGCGCTGTCGGGCACGGCGGGCAGCAGTCCCTGTTCGGCGGAGCGGCCGAGGAGTGCGCGTACGGCGGCGCGGCCCTCGTCGCCGAGTTCCTCGGTGAACGTGTTGACGTACAGGTCGATGTGCTGGTCGACGACGTCCGGCTGCATTTCCTGGGCGTGCTGGAGGACGTAGGCGCGGGAGGCTTCGGGGGTGTTCCAGGCGGATCGTACGGAGGTGCGGATGGCCTGGGCGAGTGCGCCGAGGGTGCGTTCGCCGAGGGTGCGGCGGGCGACGATGGCGCCGAGCGGGATGGGCAGTGCGGTCTGCTTCTCCCACTCCTCGCCCAGGTCGGCGACGCGGTGCAGGCCGTACTGGCCGTAGGTGAAGCGGGCCTCGTGGATGACGAGGCCGGCGTCGACGAGGCCGTCGCGGACGGCGGGCATGATCTCGTGGAAGGGCAGGACGACGATCTCGCCGACGCCGCCGGGGACGGCGCGGGCGGCCCAGAGGCGGAAGAGGAGGTAGGCCGTGGAGCGGGTGCTGGGGACGGCGACGCGGGCGCCGGTGAGGGTGTCCGCCGTGCCGGGTTCGCTGCGCAGGACGAGTGGTCCGCAGCCGCGGCCGACGGCGCCGCCGCAGGGCAGCAGGGCGTACTCGTCGAGGATGTGGGGCAGCACGCCGTAGGACACCTTGAGGATGTCCAGGGCGCCTTCCTCGGCGAGGCCGTTGGTGATGTCGATGTCGGCGAACCGCAGGTCGACCTCGGGCGTGCCGGGGAGCAGGCCGTGTGTCCAGGCGTGGAAGACGAATGTGTCGTTGGGGCACGGGGAGTGCGCCAGGCTCAGTCGTGAGGTCATGCGGCCGCCTCTTTCTCTGCCGTTTTCTCTGCCGTGGGTGGGTCCGGTGACGGCGCTCGCACGCCCCCTCTCCAGGAAACCGGGAGTGGGTGTGGGGTTTTCCCCAGACTGCCGTCCGCGAGTATGAGAGCGCCTCACCCGATGTGGCCGGATCGCCTGTGTTCCGGTCGGGAACGGTCCACGTGCCGTTCGTTTCAAGGGGGTTCGGGCTGGTCCGGGAACGGGCGGGCCGGCGGTCCCCGGGGCACGCAGACGAGTCACGTGCCGCGCCGCGTGCTCACACTCACTTCGTGTGCCGCCAGGCACTGACCGAGGAGGTTCCCGGGTAATGGACGCTGGGCTCAAGCGTGAGCTGGAGGAGAAGGTGTTCTCCTCCCGGGTAATGGACGCTGGGCTCAAGCGTGAGCTGGAGGAGAAGGTGTTCTCCGGTGAGCGGCTGTCCCGCGAGGACGGCATCGCGTTGTACGAGTCGGACGAACTGGCCTGGCTCGGCGGGCTCGCGCACCATGCGCGCACCGTCAAGAACGGCGACCTGGTCCACTTCAACGTCAACCGCCATCTCAACATGACGAACGTGTGCACCGCGTCGTGCGCGTACTGCTCGTTCCAGCGCAAGCCGGGCGAGATGGACGCGTACACGATGCGTATCGAGGAGGCCGTGCGCCTCGCCAAGGCGATGGAGAACGAGCACCTCTCGGAGCTGCACATCGTCAACGGCCTGCATCCGACGCTGCCTTGGCGCTACTACCCGCGCTCGCTGCGGGAGCTGAAGAAGGCGCTGCCGAACGTGTCGCTCAAGGCGTTCACGGCGACGGAGATCCACCACTTCGAGACGATCTCCGGGCTGCCCGCCTCGGACGTCCTGGACGAGCTGATCGACGCCGGTCTGGAGTCGCTGACCGGTGGCGGCGCGGAGATCTTCGACTGGGAGGTCCGCCAGCACATCGTGGACCACCGCACGCACTGGGAGGACTGGTCGCGCATCCACAAGCTCGCGCACTCCAAGGGCCTCAAGACGCCGTGCACGATGCTGTACGGGCACATCGAGGAGTACCGCCACCGGGTGGACCACGTGCTGCGGCTGCGTGAGCTGCAGGACGAGACCGGCGGCTTCCAGGTGTTCATCCCGCTGCGCTACCAGCACGACTTCGTGGACATGAAGGACGGCAAGGTCCGCAACAAGCTCCAGGCGCGCACCAGCATGGCGACGGGCGCCGAGGCGCTGAAGACGTTCGCGGTCTCGCGTCTGCTGTTCGACAACGTGCCGCACGTCAAGGTGTTCTGGGTGATGCACGGGGTGCAGACCGCGCAGCTCGCGCTGCAGCACGGCGCGGACGACATGGACGGCTCGGTCGTCGAGTACAAGATCACGCATGACGCGGACAACTTCGGCACGCCGAACAAGCTGACCCGCGAGGACCTGCTCGACCTGATCCGCGACGCGGGTTTCCGGCCTGCCGAGCGCAACACCCGCTACGAGATCATCCGCGACTACGAGGGTCCGGACCCGGCGCGGCGCGACACGCCGCAGCCGATGCGCGTCTGACGCCGCGGTCGTCCTCCGCTCCTCCCCGTGCACCGCGGTGCACTTCCCACACAGAGAATCGGCAGGCAGGTGGAAATGTCTTCGCAGACGACCAACGGGCAGGCCTTCGAGGTCTGGATCGACCATGAACTGTGCACCGGCGACGGTATCTGTGCCCAGTACGCGCCCGAGGTGTTCGAGCTGGACATCGACGGCATCGCCTATGTGAAGGACCAGGACGACGAGCTCCTGCAGGATCCCCGCGCGACCACCCGGGTGCCCCTGCAGCTGCTGCGGGACGTCGCCGACTCGGCCAAGGAGTGCCCCGGCGAGTGCATTCATGTGCGGCGCGTCGAGGACTCCGTCGAGGTGTACGGGCCGGACGCGGACAGCGACTGAGTCTGCCGCCGCTGCGTGGCGGGTGCCGTCCGGCGGCACGCACGCACCCGCCCTCCGTCTCCGTACCGCCGTTTCCGTGACGCCGCTTCCGTACCGCCGTTTCCGTGACGCCGCCGTACCGCTGATCCGTACCGCCGAAAACCGCATGCCTCGGCCGCGCCGGGCCCCTCCCGCATCCTCTCGTCGGCCAGGTGCGCCGATCCGTTGGAAGGACATCCGCGTCCCATGAGTTCAAGCCCCTCGGACGATCTGTGGATCCGCAGGTTCCGCCCCGCTCCCGATGCCTCTGAGCGCCTGGTGTGCTTCCCGCACGCGGGCGGCTCCGCCAGTTTCTACGTACCGGTCGCCGCCGCGCTCGCGCCCGGCGTCGACGTGGTCGCCGTGCAGTACCCGGGCCGCCAGGACCGGCGTCTGGAGCCGGGGCTGACCTCGGTGGCCGAGCTCGCCGACCGGGTCGCCGAGGCGCTGGGCAACTGGGACGACCGGCCGCTGACCTTCTTCGGGCACAGCATGGGAGCGGTGGTGGCCTTCGAGGTCGCCCGTCGCCTGGAGCGGGCCGGCAGCGGTCCGGTGCGGCTGTTCGCGTCGGGCCGGCGGGCGCCGTCGTGCACCCGTGACGAGACGGTGCACACCCTCGGCGACGACGGTCTGATCGCCGAGCTGCGCGCGCTCAGCGGCACCGATGCCCGGTTCCTGGAGGACGCGGAGCTGCTGAGCATGGTCCTGCCGGCGATCCGCAGCGACTACACGGCCGTCGAGACGTATCTGGCGGCGCCGGCGGACACCGTGCGCTGCCCGGTGACGGTCCTGGTCGGCGACAGTGATCCCAAGACCTCGCTGGAGGAGGCGCGTGCCTGGGGCGGGCACACGCTCGGCGGCAGCGAGCTGCGTATCTTCCCCGGCGGGCACTTCTTCCTCTCCGACCGGCCGGCGGACGTTCTCGCCGTCCTCACCGAGCACTTCGCCGCGGCGACCTCCCGCAGGGCGTAGGGCCCGGCGGGAGCGCGGTGCAGGGGCCGCACGCGTTCGGCGGGCGCGGGGGCTTGCTCCTCGCACCGCATCCACCTCCCCTTCTCCTTCCGTGTGCCGGGCACCGAGTCCGCCCCGCCGCCCCTTCGATCCGTTCCGGGAGCTGTCCACAGATGACCGAACAACTCGTCGCAGAGCCGTCGCCGGCCCTGCGTCCCAAGCGCCGCCGGCCCAGGGTCGGGCACATCCAGTTCCTCAACTGCCTGCCGCTGTTCTGGGGGCTCGCCCGCACCGGCAGCCTCCTCGACCTGGACCTGCGCACGGACAACCCGGACGGCCTCAACGACGCGCTGGCCGCGGGCGATCTCGACATGGGGCCCATCAGCCTGGTCGAGTTCCTGCGGCACGCCGACGACCTGGTGGTCCTGCCGGACATCGCGGTCGGCAGCGACGGCGACGTGATGTCCTGTCTGCTCCTGAGCCAGGTGCCGCTGGAGCAGCTGGACGGCGAGCGGGTGGCGCTCGGTTCGACGAGCCGGACCTCGGTGCGGCTGGCGAGGCTGCTCCTTGAGGAGAAGATGGGCGTGCGGCCCGAGTACTTCGTGTGCGAGCCCGATCTGCAGACGATGATGTCGCAGGCGCGGGCGGCGGTCATCATCGGGGACGCCGCGCTGCGCGCCTCGCTGTACGAGGCTCCCGGGCTCGGTCTCCAGGTCCACGACCTGGGCCGGATGTGGAAGGAGTGGACCGGACTCCCGTTCGTGTTCGCCGTGTTCGCCGCGCGCCGTGAGTTCCTCGCCCGTGAACCCGCTCTGGTGCGTCAGGTCCACGCCGACCTGCTGGCCTCCCGGGACCTCTCGCTGGCCGAGGTGGCCAAGGTGTCCGAACAGGCCTCCCAGTGGGAGGAGTTCGACGCCGAAACGCTTGAGCGGTACTACACGACGGCGCTCGACTTCAGTCTCGGTGCGCGGCAGCTGGCCGGCATCGAGGAGTTCGCCCGCCGGGTCGGCGGCGAGGCCGAGGGCTTCCCGCCCGATGTGGCCGTACGCCTGCTGGACGCCTCCGCCGCCGGGTGACATCCCGTCTCCATCCGCCCGTTCCGCCATGACCCACAACCCCCTCCAGAGCCCGGAAAGGCCGGCACCATGCCCCGACCTACCCCGTCCCCGCTGCAGTCCGTCCTCGACCGTGCCGCCGCGGGCGGGCGGATCACTCCCGAAGAGGCCCTCGTCCTCTACCGCGACGCCCCGCTGCACGCGCTGGGCGCCGCCGCCGACGCCGTGCGCCGCCGCCGGTACGCGGGCACCGAGCACATCGCCACGTACATCATCGAGCGCAACATCAACTACACCAACGTGTGTGTCACGGCGTGCAAGTTCTGCGCCTTCTACGCGGCTCCCAAGGACACCGCCAAGGGCTGGACGCGCGACCTCGACGACATCCTGCGCCGCTGCGCGGAGACCGTCGAACTCGGCGGCACCCAGATCATGTTCCAGGGCGGCCACCACCACCCGGACTACGGCGTCGAGTACTACGAGAAGCACTTCTCGGCGATCAAGGAGAAATTCCCCCAGCTGATCATCCACTCCCTGGGCGCGTCCGAGGTCGAGCACATGGCCCGGATCTCCAAGGTGGGTGTGGAGGAGGCCATCCAGCGGATCCACACCGCCGGCCTCGACTCCTTCGCGGGCGCGGGCGCGGAGCTGCTTCCGGCGCGGCCGCGCAAGGCGATCGCCCCGCTGAAGGAGTCCGGCGAGCGCTGGCTGGAGATCATGGAGGTCGCGCACGGGCTGGGCGTGGAGTCGACGTCCACGATGCTGATGGGCACCGGTGAGACCAACGCCGAGCGCATCGAGCACATGCGGATGATCCGTGACGTGCAGGACCGCACGGGCGGCTTCCGGGCGTTCATCCCGTACACCTACCAGCCCGAGAACAACCACCTCAAGGGCCGCACGCAGGCCACGCTCTTCGAGTACCTGCGGATGATCGCGATCGCCCGGCTGTTCATGGACAATCGCGTCGCCCGGCTGTTCATGGACAACATCGCCCACATCCAGGGCTCCTGGCTGACCACCGGCAAGGAGGCAGGCCAGCTGTCCCTGCACTACGGCGCCGACGACCTGGGCTCGGTGATGCTGGAGGAGAACGTGGTCTCCTCGGCGGGCGCCAAGCACCGCTCCAACCTGGTGGAGATCCTGGACCTGATCCGCGGGGCCGGCCGGGTGCCCGCGCAGCGGTCCACGACGTACGAGCACCTCGTGGTCAACGACGACCCGGCGAACGACCCCGTCGACGACCGGATCGTCTCGCACATCTCGTCGACGGCCCTGGAGGGCGGCACCGCCCACCCCGAGCTGAAGCTGATCTCCGCGAACTGAAGCGTACGCCCGGGGCCGTCGTGCCAAGGCTCGGGCGCCCGGCCGGCACACCACCAGACGCACAGACAGGATGGAGAAGCCCATGACGGGCGCCATTCACGCCGAGGGCCTCGTCAAGACCTTCGGCAAGCTCCGGGCCCTCGACGGAGTCGACCTCGATGTCCCGCAGGGCAGCGTTCTGGGGCTCCTGGGCCCCAACGGAGCGGGCAAGAGCACCATCGTCCGCGTCCTCACCACACTGCTGCGCCCGGACGCGGGCACCGCGACGGTCGCGGGCCACGACGTGGTCCGCGCACCGGACCAGGTGCGCCTGTCGATCGGCCTGTCGGGACAGTCCGCCGCCGTCGACGACCGGCTGACGGGCCGTGAGAACCTGCGCATGATCGCCGAGTTGTACGGCATGCGGGCCCGGGCGGCCCGGCAGCGGGCGGACGAGCTGCTCGCCCAGTTCGACCTGACCGGCGCCGCCGACCGGATGTCCGTCACCTATTCCGGCGGGATGCGCCGGCGCCTCGACCTGGCCGCCGCACTGGTGGTCAGGCCGTCGGTGATGTTCCTCGACGAGCCGTCGGTGGGACTCGACCCCACCAGCCGCCTCATGCTGTGGGACGCCATCGACCACCTGGTGGACGCGGGGACGACGCTGCTGCTGACCACGCAGTACCTGGAGGAGGCCGACCGCCTCGCCCAGGACATCGCCGTCGTCGACCACGGCCGGATCATCGCCCGCGGCACGCCGCGCGCACTCAAGGCGCGCACCAGCGGGCAGCAGGTCGAGGTGACCGTGGAACGCGGCGAGCAGATCGACGCCGCCGCCTCGCTCGTCGGCCGCTTCGGCACCAGGAAGCCGGACGTGGACCGGGCCAGGTCGCTGGTCTCCGCACCCGTGGACGGCGGCGTCCGCCTGCTGACCGAGGTCATCCACGCCCTGGACGGCGCCGGGATCGAGATCAGCGACATCAGCCTGCGCCGTCCGACGCTCGACGAGGTCTTCCTGGCCCTCACCGCGCCGGCCCACGCCGACACCCCCGAACCCGCGCTGGCCGCCGCCGGCGCGCCCGGCGAGAAGGAGTGATGACCGTGTCGGTGACGGTACAGGCCGGCCCGGCGGAGCTGCTGCGCCCCGGGACCGCGGTGAAGGCGGTCCGTGACGTGGCGGTGGTCGCACGCCGCAACCTGATCAGGATGGTCCGTATCCCCGAGGTACTGATCCTGGGCCTCATCCAGCCCATCGTGTTCGTCCTGCTCTTCGCCTACATCTTCGCGGGCTCCTTCAGCCTGCCCGGCGCGGACGGCCCCGCGGCCTACCGCGAGTACATGATGCCGGGCTTCTTCGCCCAGACCATCGCCTTCGCGACCGCCAGCAACAGCAGTGTGAGCATCGCCAACGACCTGCAGAGCGGCATGATCGACCGGTTCCGCTCGCTGCCGATGGCCCGCGGCGCGCTGATGACCGGCCGCACCGTGGCCGACATGGTGCAGAACATCCTCGTGATCGCGGTCATGGTCGGCTGCGCACTGATCGTCGGCTGGCGCATCCACGACGGATTCCTGCGCGCGGTTGGGGCCTTCGGGGTGCTGCTGCTGATGGGCTACGCCCTGTCGTGGGTGGGGGTGGTCGTCGGTCTGTCGGTGCGTGCCCCGGAGGCCGCCGCGACCAGCAACTTCCTGTGGCTGTTCCCGCTGACGTTCCTGTCCAACGCGTTCGTCGCGCCGTCCACGCTGCCGGCCGTGCTGCGGTGGGTGGCGGAGTGGAACCCGATCAGCGCGACGGTGCAGGCGACCCGTGAACTGTTCGGCAACCCCGGACTGACCGTGTCGCACGCCTGGCCCGCGCACCACGCCCTGCTCGTGTCCGTCGTCTGGTCGGTGCTGATCGCCCTGGTGTGCCGGACACTTGCGGTGCGCCGCTACCGCTCGTCCGCATCCTGACCGTGGGGAGTCCGAGGAGCGTGAGTGAGATGTTCCGCGCCGATCTGGTCCGGCCGCTGCACGAACTGCTCGCCGAACACGCCGAGCGGCGGCCGCGGCAGACCGCGTTCCACGACGGCCGCCGCTCGGTGACCTACGCCGAACTCGACGGCCGCACCGCCCGGGTGGCCGGCCATCTCGCGGGGCTGGGCCTGGAACGCGGCACCCGCGCCGTGATCTATCTGCCCAACCGCGTGGAGACGGTGGAGAGTTACCTCGCCATCACCCGGGCGAGCGCGGTCGGTGTGCCGCTCAATCCGCGCTCGACCGACGCGGAACTGGCCTATCTGCTGGACGACTGCGCGGCCCGGGTGGTGATCGCCGGGACCGCGCAGCTGTCCCAGGTGCGCCGTGTGCTGGCCGAGCGCCCGGGCATCTCGGTCGTGGTCGTCTCCGACTCCCCCGCGGGGGAGGACGACGACCTGCCGCGCTACGAGACGCTGGCGACGACCTGGTCGCTGCGTGACCCGCCGCGCGACGACCTGGGCCTGGACGAGCCCGCGTGGATGCTCTACACGTCCGGCACCACGGGCCGGCCCAAGGGGGTCCTCTCCACGCAGCGTTCGTCGCTGTGGGCGACCGGCGCGTGCAACGCCCCGGTCCTGGGGCTGTCGCCCGAGGACCGGGTGCTGTGGCCGATGCCGCTGTTCCACGCCGTCGCGCACAACGTGTGTGTGCTGTGGGGGTGCTGGCGGTCGGCGCGAGTGCCCGGATCACCGACGGGCTGGCGGCGGACGAGATCCTGCGCCTGGCCCAGGAGGAGCGGTCCACGTTCCTCGTCGGGGTGCCGACGATGTACCACCACATGGTCGAGCAGGTGCGCTCCGGCGACGTCCACGCGCCGGACCTGCGGGTGTGCATGGTCGCGGGCTCCTCGTGCCCGGTGAGCCTGCACGAGGGCTTCCGCGCCGCGTTCGGCATCGCCCTGCTGGACAGCTACGGCAGTACCGAGACCGGCGGCGCGATCACCACCAATCTTCCGCAGGGCCCCTACGTGCCGGGCTCCTGCGGGCTGCCCGTGCCGGGGCTGACGCTGCGTCTGACGGACCCGCGCACCGGGGACGAGGTCCCCGAGGGCGAGGAGGGCGAGGTGTGGGTCTCCAGCCCCGCGCTGATGCTCGGCTACCACGGGCAGCCCGAGACGACCGCGACCGTGCTGTCCGACGGCTGGTACCGCACCGGTGACCTCGCACGCCAGGACGAGGCCGGGTACGTCACCATCACCGGCCGGCTGAAGGAACTCATCATCCGCGGCGGCGAGAACATCCACCCGGGCGAGGTGGAGAAGGTCCTGGCCAAGGTGGAGGGAGTCGCGGACGCCGCCGTGGGCGCCAAGCCGCACGAGGCGCTCGGCGAGGTACCGGTGGCCTATCTGGTGCCCGGGCCCGGCGGCATCGACCCGGACGCGGTACTGGCCGCGTGCCGGGCCGAACTGTCGTACTTCAAGGTGCCCGAGGAACTCCACGAGATCACCGAGGTCCCGCGCAACCCCGCCGGGAAGATCGCCCGCAAGCGCCTTACCGGCCTGACGGGCCGCCTGCTGTGGCGCAGGTCCCAGACCTCGACGCATGTTTCACGCCGCTACGAAGGCGCCCTGGAACTCGGCCTGCTGGGCGCCGCGCACCCGCTGCTGGAGGCCGCGGTCGAGCTCGCGGACACCGACGGTGTGCTGTTCTCGGGCCGTCTGTCGGGCACCGAACGCGACCCGCTGCTGTCGCGCACGGTGGCCGGCACCGCCGTCGTGGCACCCGCGGTGCTCACCGAACTGGCCCTGTACGCCGGGGGGTACGCCGGCTGCGGACGGCTGGTGGAACTGAACGCCGGCGAGCCGCTGGTGGTGCCCGAGCGGGACGGCATCCAGCTGCGGGTGAGCGTCGGGGCCGCCGGTGAGCAGGGCGTGCGGCCGGTGACCGTGCACGCGCGCCGGGACGGCGGGGGCGCGGCCGGGCGGCCGTGGACCTGCCACGCCTCCGGCACGCTCGCGCCCGGCACGGGCCCCTCGCCCGCCCGGGAGCCGGCCGTATGGCCTCCGCCCGGCGCCCGGCGCGTGCCGCTCGAAGAACTGCCCGCGGACGACGGCGACGCGGACAGCGCCGCGGCCTGCTCCGGCGCCGGCCTGCCGCGGGAGCTGCGCTCGGTGTGGCGGCACGACGGCGATCTGTTCGCCGAGGTCGCGCTGCACGACGAGAGCCTGGAGCAGGGTGCCCGGTTCGGGCTGCATCCGGCACTGCTGGACGCGGTGCTGCGGCCCGCGCTGCTGCGCGCCGCGGTGGACCCGGCCGTCCGGGAAGCCGCGCCGGAGCGCGCGGGCCTGTGGTGGCCGGACTCCTGGCACGGGGTGGCTCTGCACGCCTCGGGGGCGTCCGTGCTGCGCGTGCGGATACGGCCGCGGCCCGACGGCGGGTTCTGTGTCGAGGCCGCCGACGCGGCGGGCGACCCGGTGCTCAGCGTGGAGTCCGTGACCTCCGGCCGCCTGACCCGGACCGCCCTGACCCGGACCGCCCTGGCCCGGGCGTCCGCCGCCCAGCAGGACGGTCTGTTCGTACAGGTGTGGGACGACGTCGACCTCGCGCAGGCCGCACGGAAGGACGAACGGGCGGACGAACGCAAGGATGAACGCAAGGACGAGCGGTGGGCGGTCGTCGGTGACGATCCGCTGCGGGCCCGTGCGGGCCTGATGGCCGCCGGGCGCTACTCGGAGACGCATCCCGACCTCGACGCCCTGGCGAAGGCCGTCGCAGGCGGCGCCGCGCCCCCCGACGTGGTGATCGTCTCCCGTACCACCGGCGCCGCCGGGGCCGGCACGGACACCGCGGGCGCGGTGCGCCGTGCCGTGCGGGAGGGCCTGGACTGGGCGCGCCGGTGGGCCGATCCGCTGTTCGCACGGACCCGTCTGGTCGTGCTGACCCGAAACGCCGTGCCGGCCTGGAACGAGTCCTGCTCGCCGGACCTGCCCGGCGCCTCCCTGTGGGGGCTGGTCGGCGCGGCACAGGACCGGGCACCCGGGCGTTTCGTGCTCGTGGACACCGATGCCTCCAAACGTGCCTGGCGCGTCCTGCCGGACGCGGTGGCCTCGGGCGAGCCCCGGCTGGCCCTGCGCGGCCGGGCCGCGCGCGTGCCGCGCACCGAACGGGTCCTGCCCGGCGACACCGCACCGGTGTCCGCACCGGGCGGCGACGGCCCGGGCGGCGACGGCCCGCTGCTCGTCGCGGGCACCGCGGCGAGCGCGCTGACCCGGCACCTGGTGACCGAACACGGCGTCCGTGACGTGCTGCTGGCCGGCCCCTCCGGTGCGGACGACGCGGCGGAACTGCGCGCGCAGGGCGCGTCCGTGGCGCTGGCCGCGTGGGACACCGACGACCCGGCGGCGTCCGCGCGGGCGCTCCGGGCGGTCCGGACGGCCGCGAAACCGTCGGCCGTGCTGTTCACGGTGTCCGTGGACACCACGGCCATCGCCTCCGAGGGGCCGGACGGCAACGTCGACACGGTGCTGCGGCCCGTCGTCGACACCGCGCTCGCCCTCGGCGACGGACTCGCGCCCGGGGACGTGTCCGCGTTCGTGCTCAGCTCCCCCGCCACCGCCCCGGCCGCCCCCGGCCTCGTCGCCGAGGCGGTCGGCGCGTTCCTCGACGCGTGGGCGACACACCTGCGCGCCACAGGGGTGCCGGCCGTGTCGGTGCGCGGGGCCGACCCGAACTCGCGGGAGGCACGGGACCTGTTCGACGTGGCGCGCTCGCTGGGGCGGGCCGCGGTGGTCGCCGCACGCCCCGACCTGGGCGGCGTCCCCTCCCTGGGCCCGCTCACCGGCTCCGCCGCACTGCGGCGCGGGCTGGTGCGCGGCACGGTCCGCCGCACCGCCCGCAACGCGCTCGCCGATCCGTCCGGACTGCGCCACCGGCTGGCGGCCCTGCCGGACCCGGAGCAGGAGGAGACCGTCCTGGACCTGGTACGCGGCCACTTCGCCGCGTCCCTCGGGCTCACCGGCGGCGCCCAGATACCGCCGGACGGCGAGACACGGGAGCTCGGCTTCGACTCACTGACGGCGCTGACCGCGCGCAACGCGCTGGCCGAGGCCACCGGGCTGTCGCTGCCCGCGGCCGTGGTGTTCGACTTCGCCACGCCCGCCGGGCTCGCCCGCCATCTGAAGAAGGAGCTGCTCGCCGGCTGACGCGGGAGTTCCCGCCGGGCGGCGCGGCACCGGACGGTGACGCGGGAGTTCCCGCCGGGCGGCGCGGCACCGGACGGTGCCGCGCCGCCCGGCGCCGTCATGACGCTGACAGGAGAACGCCGATGAGGGTCGAGAACGTTCACATCGAATCGCTGGGAGTCGTGCTGCACGAGTGGGCCAGCGCCGAACAGGCCGTGGCCGAGGGGAAGCTGGACGCCGAGATCCAGGCGGCGAACGGGCTGACGGGCGTCCATGTCGCCGGTGACGTCCCGGCCATGGACCTGGCCGTGCAGGCCGCACGGACCGCACTGGAGCGTTCGAAGATCGACCCCGAGGACCTCGGGGCGCACATCCACACCGCCGTCCACTACCAGGGCCCCGAGGGCTCCTACCCGCCCGGCTACATCCTGCGCGAGCTCGGGCTGGGCACGCTTCCCGCGCTCTACCTCCAGCAGGGCTGCGACGGCATGCTCAGCGCCCTGGAGGTGGCGATCGGCAAGCTCACCGGAGCCGCCGAGGCCGGGGCGGTGCTGCTGACGACGGGGGAGAACTTCTCCTCCCCGCAGATGGACCGCTGGAAGGGCTTCGGCCAGGCCTACATCCTCGGCGACGGCGGCGTCGCGGCGCTGGTGAGCGACGAGGGCGGCTTCGCCGAGGTGCGCTCCCTCAACTCGGGTGTGCTGCACGAGCTGGAGTGGTGGCACCGCGGGGACGGTCCGCTGCTGCTGCGCGAGGACACCGGGGCGGCGTCCGACATGGTCGAGCGGGCCGAGCAGTTCGCCGAGCGGATGCCCCTGTCGGAGACGATGGAGAAACTCACCCTGTTCGGCCTGGACATCATCCACCGGTCGCTGGTGGACGCGGGTCTGAACGCGTCCGACCTGGCCAGGGTGGTGCCGATCAACATGGACGGCCGGATGATCGAGTACTCGATCATGATGCCGCTGGGCCTGCCGATGTCACGGTGCGGCTGGGAGTTCGGCAAGTCGGTCGGACACGTGGGCGGCGCCGATGTGTTCATCACCCTGGAGCACCTGGTACGCACCCGCGAGGTGTCCCCCGGCGACAACGTCCTGCTGTTCTCCCAGGGACCGGGCTGGCTGTGCAGCGCGGCCGTGGTCACCGTCACCGACACCCCGCACTGGGCGGTCTGAAACGCCGGGCCGAGGCCGCCGGCGGCCTCGCGGTGGAGGAAAGCCGCGGGGCGCGGGTGGGAAGCCGGCGTGGAGCTTCGGCGAACCGGCGGCACCACGCCGCGGATGCGCGGGCCGCACCCCGCGTCCCCGCCCCGCCGGTCGAAGCGGGCCGGGCCGCCGCACCGCCGGGGCCGCGGGGCTTCACCGCCAGGTTGTAGGACTTCGCCTAGGTGGAAAGGCCCTTGGGCGTGCGTCCCGGCGCGTGGGGCGCATTCTCTTCTTGTTCTCTTCTTGTTGCCGGGCGGCCTCCGAGGGCTGATCGCCGATCGCCTGCGGGCGGCGGGAACAGTCCGGGCCGGCCCGGTCGAGCGCTCACCGCGATCAGGCGAGGTGCCGTGTGGTCTTCGAACAACGTTGTCAGAGGGTGCGCGACAGAAGGAGCCCTCGCGGCCGGCGCGGCCGTGGCCACGGGACAAGTGCCCGCGCGGTGCTCGTCTCCCCTCTGGGCTGCGGCCCGGTGCCGGGCCCGTGGTGAGCAGTCCGGGAGGCCCTCTCCCCCGGACCGGGCAGCAGTCGCCGGAGCGGGCGGCGGTGCTGACCGGGCTGGGGAGCGCGGTGCCCTCCACCGTGGTCACCAATGACGACCTGGCCGCGCTCCTCGACACCGAGGACGACTGGATCCGCCGGCGTACCGGTATCCGCCGGCGGCGGGTGGTCTCCCCCGGGCAGTCCACCGGCGACCTGGCCGTCGAGGCGGGCCGCAACGCCCTGACGTCGGCGGGAGTGGACGGCGCGGAAGCCGTCGTCCTCGCCACGAGCACCCCCGACCGGCTCTGCCCGGCGAGCGCCCCGGAAGTGGCGAGCAGACTCGGGCTGGGCACGGTGCCGGCGTTCGACGTGCAGGCCGTGTGCACCGGTTTCGTGTACGCGTTGGCGTCTGCGGCCGGGCTGATCGCCGTGGGGGTGGCGGACAGTGTGCTGGTGATCGGCGCCGACACGTTCTCCACCATTCTCGACCCCGCGGACCGTGCGACCCGGGTGGTCTTCGGCGACGGGGCGGGTGCGGTCGTGCTGCGCAGGGGCTCCTCCTCGGAGCCCGGGGCGCTGCTGGGGTTCAGTCTGGGCAGCGACGGCGGCTCCGCCGGTCTCATCGGGATCCCGGCGGGCGGATCGCGCCAGCGCTCCACGGGCCTGCCGGCCAGGCCGGAGGACCTCTGCTTCACGATGCAGGGCCAGGCCGTCTTCGCACAGGCGATCCGCCGGATGGCGGAGTCGGTGGAGGAGACCGCCGCGCGGGCCGGATGGAAGCCGGAGGAGATCGACTCCTTCGTCCTGCACCAGGCCAACGCCCGGATTCTGGCGTCGGTCGCCCGACGGCTCGCGCTGCCCGCCGAGAAGTTCGTCTCCAACATCGCCGAGGTGGGCAACACGGTCGCGGCCTCCATCCCCCTCGCCCTCGCCGACGGTGCCGCCGGCGGTGAACTGCGGCCCGGTCACAAGGTGGTGCTGACCGGCTTCGGCGGCGGGCTCACCTGGGGATCGGTGGCGCTGGTCTGGCCCGGTCCGCAGCCGATCCGTACGGAACTGCCGGACCCGCCGGCCGGCCCGCTCCCCCGGGCCGAGCCCCTCGCCGCGAATCCGAACCGAAGGTGAACCGCATGCCCATCGCCCCGTTGTCCGAAGGGACACCCGGGTGTCCCGCCGCCGGATCCTGTCCTTACGTGTGCTCACACCTTCCGCCGGCCAGGCCGAGATCGCCGCAGGGGCCGGTGGGAAGGGAAGGAATCTCCACGCCCTGACAGCCGCCGGATTCCAGGTCCCGGACTGGCGGTGATCGGCCTCGGCATCTTCGCGGAATTCGCCCGCGGCAGCGGACTGGACCGACGCCTGGAGGCCCTGCCGGCCGCCGGCTGGGAGAGCAGGCCCCGGGGAAACCGCTGCGCGGATCGCCGCGCTCATCGAGCAGGCGCCCCTGGCCGAGAGCGTCGCCGCGGCCATCGACCGGGCCTACCAGCAGGTCGGCCAGGGTCTGGTGGCGGTCCGCTCGTCCGGGGCGAAGGAGGACGGCGCGGAGCGCTCCTTCGCCGGCCAGTTCGACAGCTTCCTCAATGTCCTCGGCCTCGACCAGGTCACCGCCCATGTCCGCCGCTGCTGGGCCTCCGGCTTCTGCGAGCAGTCCCTGGTCCACCGCTCGCAGCGTCGCCCGCATGACCGCCCGGAAAGCCGTTCGCGTGCTCGCCGACGAGGGGATTGTGTTCGTCATCCGGCAGCTCGGCGCGTTCGTCTCCGCCTCCGGGCAACCCGGCAACTAGGGCACAGGCGCTCAGCGGGAAGCCCCGCCCGCCACGGGAGAACGACGGACAGACGGGGCAGCATGAGGTTTCAACCAGCGGTCACGCCCAGGTGAGGCGTTGCCCGTCGGGGCCGACGTGCAGCCGCATGCGGTCGGCCGACGGGCGTCCATCCGCCTGCCACTGTGCAAGGCGAACGGTGATCTCGTCCCACAGGCGCGCCGCGCCACCCTGCCGCACCATCCACCGCGCGCCGTCTTGGAAGACGACGGCCCACGCTTCGGCGTCCACGTCGATCACGACGTGTTCCGTCCGGCCGTCACGCTCCATCGTGAGCCGCTGTGCCCGCGGCGCGGCGAACTGTGCGACGAACCGGGCCGTCCAGTCGTCGAGCACACCCGCTCCCAGCTCGGCGGGCACCGCGTCGCCCTCGCTGAGGTTCGGCAGGACGCCCAGCGGGGGCGGAAGGTGGGGACGGGCCAGCATGAACGAGACCTGTCCGCCGAGAACCGGGCCGCTGGCCGTGCCATCGTCGGCGACCGTAAGCCGCACGAGTTCGGATGCATGCATCCACCCGCCGACCGTGACCAGCACCTCACCGCCGGTCCGTGTCTGAGCGAGCCAGTCAGCCGGCACGGTGTGCACGCCGCACGTGGCGATCACGCGGTCATACGGGCCGCCCTCCTTGTAACCCGCCAGGCCGTCACCAACCACACGGGCAGGCCAGTATCCGGCGCCCGCGAGTGCCATTCCGGCACGGGCCGACACCTCGGCGTCGACCTCGACCGTGGTCACGTTGTCCTCGCCGACCGCATGGCACAGCAGCGCGGTTGAATAGCCCGTGCCCGTGCCAATCTCAAGGACGCGTGTCCCCTCGGCCGCCCGCAGGTCTTCGAGCATCCGCACGACCAGAGACGGCAGGGTGGACGACGACGACGGGGCCGCGGCGATGCGCCCCTCGACCTGGTCGGGGAAGACGCCCCCGGCGACCTGTGTGACGAGGGTGTCGTCTTCGTAGATCCGCGCGAGTCCTTCCGGAGAGTCCCCGGCCGCAGGCCGGTACCAGCCGCCCTCTTCATACTCGAACCAGCCGCGCGAGAGGAACGCCTCGCGGGGCACCGACATGACGGCCTCCCCCCATTCGGGGCCGCGCGAGAGGAACGCCTCGCGGGGCACCGACATGACGGCCTCCCCCCATTCGGGGCTGCGCAGGGTGCCGGACTTGGACAGACGCCGCGCGAGGTCGGCCCGTAGGTGTTCCGAGAGCAGGGGGTCAGTCATGCTGGCTCGCTCCGTTCTCCAACAGGTCTGCAATTGCGTTTGTGATGGGAAGTCCGGCCGCGTCTTCGAGCCACGCCCATTGGCCGTTGGGGTTGCACTCCAGAAACCACCATGCGCCGTCCACGGTCACGGCGAAGTCGAAGGCACCAAAGCTCAGCCCGAAGTCGGCGAGGAACCGGACCAGCGCCCCGCGTATCCAGTCCGGGCAGGCAATCGGCTCATAGGTGAGGCTCTGATATTCCGCTCGCCAGTCGACGACGCCGGGCGGCGCCGTTATGAGGGCGCTGAACACCCGCTCGCCGACGACGACCGCCCGCACGTCCGCCACCTTGGGCACCTGAGCTTGGAACAGGTGCGCGCTGTGGCTCACCGCACCGTCGATCTCGCCCGCCTCGACGGGCGCGGCCCAGATTCCGGCCGGCTCGCCCTCGACGTCGTACGCCCCGGCGTGCAGGGGCTTGTAGATGGTCGGCTGCTCGGCGCAAAACGCCTTGGCCTCCATTGGGTCGTTCGTGATCAGGGTGGCGGGGACCGTGAATCCGGCCCGCGTAGCCGCATCCAACTGCGCGGGCTTGTACTCCGCCCGCGCGATGGCCTGCGGATGGCTCAGGTACAGGCACCTCGGCAGCGCGCCGAGCACGCCCCCCAGGCCGCGCCTGTTCTCCTGCGCGGCGAACCGGGCGGACTGCTCGCCGCTGTCCGTCGGGTAAACGTTGGGGCGACGGTGGTACAGGGCGCGAACGGCGGATAAGTCGGCCGTACGCTCCCCGACCGTGAGCCGTCCACCCCATCCGCCCGCCCCGGTTCGTGCGGCGATCACCGCCGGGGCGGGAAAGTCCCGTCCGGGATCGAACCGGAGGACAGGCACCTGGCGCCGGTTCAGTTCCGCGATGACCAGATCAGCGGTTGCGTCTTCTTCCTGCGTGCAGACCAGCACCGGGCGTCCGTCCATGGCTCTACCCCCTAGTCCTGCGTGGCGTCGTGGCCGGAGTCAGCGTCTACCTTGCCGTCCTTGCCAACCTGCGTGGGCGGGTAGGTGTTCACGCTCGTACCGTGCTTGCCAAGTTCAGCCGGCGTCATCGCTCCGTCCTCCCCGACCCATCGGCCGGTCTGCGTGGCCGGGTCGACGCCCGCGTACTGCCACGACGAGGGGGAACCGTTGCGCAGCGGAACCATACGACGCAGCCCCCACGGGGCTTGGGTGGCCGTCTGCGTACCTGCGGTGCTTGTCTGCAAGTCTCCTCCTTGATTCGTGCGTTCCGAACAGTGCTGGCGGTACAGGACCCGCCCCGGCAGGCGCTCGACCTGTCCAAGGGTTGCGGGCGGATGATCCGCCGGGGCGGGAGTCTTCGAGCGATGCCGCCCGCGCGGTGCAGTCTCACGGCGGTTGACGGGTCACAGCCACGACGATTACGGCGACCGAGCAGGCCGCCAACGCTGCTGAGCACGAGCCCCCCGGAACGCGCCGTCGGCCGTGACCCTCCACCCGCGTAAGCGCGTCATGCGCGCACCCGACGGACGCTCGCCGGTTCGAGTCCGAGCGGAGTACCGGACGGGGGCTCCATGACCGCGCAGTCGGTGAAGTTCCGGCGGTAGCGCGTGTGCCGGGTCTCCTGCGTGTGCTTGCGCTGCCACTCCTCGGCCTCCGCCGGGTGGTGCCGTACGCCAGACTCGGCGCCGGACTCGGATTCATCCCCCGAAACACAGCGCGCTGCGTACTCCGGCTCTGCCGTCGCGTCCTGCACGATCGTGAACGGCACGTAGCGGAACGTCCGGCGGGTCACCCGCGGTGCTCCTGCCGCTGGTGCTGACGCATCAACACGTTGGCGTCCGTCTCCTTGCTGCCGTCGAACTCGGCGCGCGCGGCCTCGCGTTGCTTGGCTGGTCCGGCGCACGTCGCACAGCCTGCAACGGGTACGGGCGGGCGGCACGTGTCGTAGTTCGGCGCGGTCACAGCGTCCGCCCGGCACAGTTGTTCGCCGCCCTCACTCCGGCGCTCAGCCGCTCCGTCGCGGTGGCCGGGCGGATCTGCCCCGGGTCGGCCTCCCACTCGCAGCCCCCGCCCACGGGGCGCAGCATCGCGTACGGCCCCGCCTTGTCCCGGTACTCCCCCACCTTGCGCGTCTCCGGGTCGTAGACGAGTGCCCCGCGCTCCGGGGGCCGTTCCTCCGCGTGCTGCGTCATGGTCACTCCGTAACACCGTTGGTTGTTCGTCCCTCACCTGAGGCGGGCACTCACGCTGTGTACTCCCAGCATCACCACCGCGACGTACGCTCAACAGGTCGGAAGCCATTCCAACGCAAGCGGAATACCGGGGAGTTGAACACGTGAGCGAGGAAGCCGATCAGGCACATGAGCCCACGAACGGCGCCGCGTACTTCGGGGAGGAGACGAAGGCGCTCCGGGAAACGTTGGGGCTCTCGCAAGGCGCGTTCGCCGACAAGCTGCACTACCAGCAAGCACAGGTCAGCAAGGTTGAGAACGGCGTCGTACTGGCATCGGAGCCGTTCGCAGAGGCCATGGATCGCGTCGCCGGTACACCTGGGGTCTACGCCCGTCTTCGGGCCAAGCTGAGCAAGCAAGGACACCCTGAGTGGTTCATCCCCTACGTCGAGCTTGAGAAGAGTGCGGCGAAGGTTGAAGACTACTCAAACGCGTTCGTAATGGGTGCGCTACAGACTGCGGAGTACGCCGAAGCTGTCTACCGAGCAGCGCACCCACGCGAAACGGATGCACAGATCAAATACAGAGTTGAACTTCGGTTGCGCCGCCACGAGATCCTTGAGCTTGAGGCTCCGCCTCTTCTGTGGGTGATCCTTCACGAATCGGTCCTACGGGCGGTGGTTGGTAGCTCTGCCGTCATGGTCGGACAGCTTGAGCACTTGCTCAGGATGGCTGCAAGCCCTCATGTCTCCCTGCAAGTCCTACAGTTCAAAGCGGGTGCCCCTGCGTCGGGACTCCCGTTTACCCTGCTTACGCAAGCCGACGGGACAACAGTCCTGTACTCGGAAACGACAGGGCAGGGGCACGTGAACGACTCCACGACGGCCGTACGTGACTGGACGGCCACGTACGAGCGGCTGCGCGCTTCGGCCGAGTCAGAGGCCCGGTCACTGCGCCTTATCCACTCGATCATGGAGGAACACGCGAATGAGTAACACGCCGGACCCGCGTGACATGCGTTGGGTCAGCAGCACGTACAGCGATGGTCAGGGAGGGCAGTGCGTCCAATGGGCCCCCGACCATGCACGGGCCACGGGTGAGTTCCTGGTCCGTGACAGCAAGGATCCGAACGGCCCGCACCTGTCCCTGGCCCGTGAGGGGTTCGCCGGTCTCGTGGAGTTCGCCAAGCACCACGGGTGATCCGCTCCCCAACCGGCCCCCGAGTGACCGGCCCTCGCCACACGGCGGGGGCCGTCGTCCTGTCGGCACACGAGCGGCGCCACGCTCGCCCCTGGCGCGGTGACCTGCGGCGGCTGACGCTGCGTGTCGTTGGTCCTTGCGAAACTTGACAGGCATGGATTACGGGACCACGAACCCGTTCGCCGCCCTGCTGCTCGGAGAGGGCACCGACGACCGGCTGTACGTGGCCGCCGAGTGGCGCCACGGCTCCCGCACCACACACCGCAGCATGACCGACGCGCAGTACAGCGCTGCCGTCCGGCCGAAGAGCGGCTGTTGGGCATCATCGCCCGGCAGCTCCCCGCCGACCTCGACGCTCCCGGGTGGGCGCCGCGCAGAAACTCGCCGCCGTGCAGGCCCTACGGCGCGCCTCACAGGCCGTTGTCGACGAACTCGGCAAGGCCGTGACGCTCGAAGTGTTCGACGTCGTCGCCGAGTCGTACAACGTTGGCCACCGTGCCGCCGTCGTCGAACTGGGCGCCCTGTCCGACGAGGCCCGCGCCCTGGTCGAGGCCCTCACCCCGAACGTGCAGCCGGTCGACTGTCTCGCACAGGAAACCGTCGACGTCGTCACCGGCCGGCACCGCTCGATTCTGCGAACGGTCGTCAACAAGTTCCGGGGCGTCGTCGCCCGCGTCACCTCGCTCCCCGGCCGGGGGCGTGACAGTCCGTGGCCAGTTCAGGCGGCACATCGCCATCCACCCCTTGGACGGCAGCGCCCCGCCCGTCCACCCCGACTGCCGGCACATCCAGGGACTCCTCATCCCACCGGGAAGCCACCAGAGCACCGGCCGGCTCCCGGCTCAACTCCGCCAGAAAACCCACCCGTTCCAGCACACTGCCCGACCCGCTCACCCGTGCCCTACAGGGCGCCGCGGAAAGCGGTGCACGTCGCCATCAGCCTGGCCATGCCCGCCGCCCCGCTTTCCCGCACGTGTCCGGTCATCTCCAGGAGCGGCCGCATCCCGGTACTCCGATCGGCCTAACGGCCGCCCATCGCACAAGGACCCGGCCTTCCCGCACCCTGAGGGTGCGGGAAGGCCGGGGAAAGTGCGGGAAGACCACGTTCGTCGGCATCCGGCGAGGACGAGACGGGGAACACCCGTATCTCTCAAAGTCGACGGAAGCCGTAACCGACCAGGATGAAAGCAGTGGCAGGTCCTGAGGATCCGCACCGATGACGCGAAGTAGCATCAACCAGCCTGCTCAAGCCAAACACCCAACAGTTGAAGACCTTTCGCCCATCACCTGCGAAACCCGGTTTTCCCCTGGCTAGGCCCTGTCCTTGGACGCCTCACCCGCACGCCGCCGGCCCGGCCCCGTCTCATTCCACCTGCTTGAGCCAGTCGGCGGTGGCCGCCGCTGTGGTGCGGGCGTGGGCCTCCATCATCGTGAAGTGGTTGCCGGGGACGTCGACCACGGTGTGCGCCCGCTCCCAGGACGCCTGCCACTCATGCGGCTGCAGGGGATCGCTCGCGTCGGCCGGCACCGGGGGCTCGCTGGAGCGCACCAGCAGGACCGGGCTGTCGAAGGGGCCGGGCTCCCATTCCCCGATCATGGCGGCGTACCAGCTCATGGCGGTCAGCCGGTCGGTGTCCATGTGGGCGAACATCGACTCGCGGTCGAACATGCCGCCCAGCATCTGCTGGGAGAACCGCAGGAACGGCGAGTCCGCGCGCGGCATGTAGGTGTCGAGCAGGACCACGGCCGCCGGGGGCCTGCCCTGTTCGTGGAGGTGGCGGGCGGCGGCCAGGGCGAGGATGCCGCCCGAGGAGGAGCCGACGAGGACGACGGGGCCGTCGCCGGCCAGCCGGGTGACCGTCTCGGCCTGGAGCGCGGCGACGGCGTCGAACGAGGCGGGCAGCGCCTCACCGGTGCCGAAGCCCTGCGTGGGCAGGGCCCATACGTCGCGCTCTGAGCGGAAGGCGGAGGCGAACCGCGCGTACTGGTGCACGCCCGCCAGGGCCACGTAGGAGCTGAAGCAGACGAACGGTGTGCCTGCCTCGCCCTTGGAGAGCCTGACCGGTCCGGGGAGCCAGGGCCACGTAGGAGCTGGCAGACCGGTCCGGGCGCCTCGGCCAGTTCCCGCGGGGAGGTGAAGGTCGGCCGCAGTTCGGCGGCGGCCTGCAGCAGGGCGAACCCCTCGTCGACCCGGCCGCTCTGGCAGGCCTGCTTGAACAGGCCGCTGAGCGTGTCCTCGGCGCGCGGGGCGGGCCCCTCGGCCGGTGCCGTGCCGCCTGCGGCGGCCGGTGCCGTCTGCGGGGTGTCCAGCAGCCGCTGGTCGAGGTGGACGGCGAGGAGTTCCGGGGTGGCGTGGTCGAACAGCAGGGTCGGCGGCAGTTTCAGGGCGGTCGCGGTGGCGAGGTGGTTGCGCAGTTCGACGGCGGTCAGGGAGTCGAAGCCCTGTTCGGTGAAGAGCCGGTCGGCCTCCACCGCCTCGGCGGACGTGTGTCCCAGGACCGCCGCGGCCAGTTCGCGGACCAGGCCCACCAGTGCGGTGCGGCGCTCGGCGGGGGCCAGGCCCGCCAGCCGTGCGGACGCGGTCGCCGCCGCCGGGGCGCCCGCCGCGGTGCGGCGGCCGGCCGGCCGGTCGGTGGGCCGCAGCAGGGCGTCCAGGGCGCCGTGTCCCGCCGTGGTGTCCATGGCGATGAGTGCGGGGTGGTCCGTGGTGAGCGCGGTGTCGAGCAGCAGGAGCCCGTCCTTGGCGGACAGCGGCCGCACGCCGCCGCGGGCCATGCGGCGGCGGTCGGTCTCGGAGAGGCCGGCCGTCATGGCGCTGTTGCCCTCCCACAGTCCCCAGGCGAGGGAGGACGCGGGCAGGCCCAGGGACCGGCGGTGGGAGGCGAGCGCGTCCAGGAAGGCGTTGGCGGCGGCGTAGTTCGCCTGGCCCGGCGAGCCGAAGGTGCCCGCGGCGGAGGAGAACAGCACGAACGCGGACAGGCCCAGGCCCGCGGTGAGTTCGTGCAGCAGCCAGCCGCCGTCGGCCTTCGGGCGCAGGACCCGCTCGAAGCGCTCGGCGTCCAGGGCGGTGACCGCTCCGTCGTCCAGGACGCCCGCGGCGTGCACCACGCCGGTCAGCGGCGCCTCGGCGGGGACGGCGGCGAGGAGTTCTTCGACCTCGGCGCGTTCGGCGGTGTCGCAGGCGACGAGGGTGACGCGGGCGCCCAGTTCCCGCAGCTCGTCCACGAGGCCGTCCGCGCCCGGCGCCGCCGGGCCGCCGCGGCTGGTGAGCAGCAGGCTGCGCACCCCGTGGGCGGTGACCAGGTGCCGGGCGACCGTGCTGCCGAGGGTGCCGGTGGCGCCGGTGACCAGGACGGTGCCGGAGGCCAGGTCGGGTGCGGCCGTGCCGGGGCCGACCGGGGCCAGCCCCGGCAGCAGGACCCGGCCGGCGCGCACCGCGCTCTGCGGGGGGCCCGCGGTGACGGCGGCGAGGAAGGCATGGTCGTCCGCCCCGCCGGACACACCGCCGTCGGCGTCGTGCGTTCCGCCGGTGTCGCCGGTTTCGTGCGTTCCGCTGGTGTCGTCGGTTTCGTTGGTGTCGGGCAGGTCCACGAGCTGGAAGCGGCCGGGGTGTTCGGACTGCGCGGAGCGGACCATGCCCCACAGGGCGGCGGCGGCCGGGTCCCGGACGCCGGCGCCGTCGTCGTCGGTGGCCACGGCGGACCGGGTGGCGAACACCAGGCGGGAGGCGGCGAAGCGCTCGTCGCCGAGCCAGCCGCGGATCTGGTCGTGTGCCGGTGTGAGCACCGTGCGGACCGTGCCGGGGACCTCGCGTCCCTGGGGGCGGTGGCCGTCCGGGGCGATCAGTACGACGTCCGGCAGGGTCATGCCGGTGTCCACGGCCTTGCCGAGCGCTTCGAGATCGGCGTAGGTCTCCAGGTGGACGCCCGCGGCGTCGACGGCCCGGGCCACCCGGTCGTCGCCCTCGCCGAGGATGATCCAGCGGACCGTCTCCGGGCGGGGCGCGGTGAGGGCCGACGGTGCGGGGCTCCAGGCCAGGCGCAGCAGTCCGGGTGTCCGGTCGGCGCGTTCGGGCAGCCGTCCGGCGGGGACGGCGCGCAGGGTGAGGGACTCGGCGAAGGCGACGGGGTGGCCGGCGGTGTCGCAGGCGAGCACGGAGAAGCCGTGGTCGTGACCGGCCGGGGCCAGCCGCACCCGCAGGGCGGTGGCGCCCTCGGCGTGCAGGGTCAGGCCGCTCCAGACGAAGGGCAGCATCGCCTCCCCGGCGCCCTCTTCACCCTCTTCGTCCGTCGTGCCCGGGAGGGCGACCAGGAGCGCATGCGTGGCCGCGTCGAACAGGGCGGGGTGCAGGCCGAAGCGTCCGGCGTCGGCGCGGTACTCCTCGGGCAGCGCGACCTCGGCGAACACCTCCTCGCCGCGCCGCCACACGGCGCCCAGGCCCTGGAAGCTGGGCCCGTAGGCGAACCCGGCGGCGGCGAGCCGCTCGTAGTGGTCGCCCGCGGGCACGGCTTCCGCGCCCTGCGGGGGCCAGACGGTCAGGTCGGTGGCGGGGGCGGCCGGTGCCTCGGGGGCCAGGGTGCCCTGGGCGTGCAGCTCCCACGGGGTGCCGGCGCCCGCGGGGCGTGCGTACACGCCGAAGGCGCGCCGGCCTCCCTCGTCGGGTGCCTCGACGGCGACCTGGAGCTGGACGGCGCCCTCGCGGGGAATCACCAGGGGGCTGTACAGGGTGAGTTCGCCGAGGTGGCCGCAGCCGGCGTGGTCGCCGACGTGGACGGCGAGGTCGAGATAGCCGGTCGCGGGCAGGATGACCTGGCCGAGTACGGCGTGGTCGGCGAGCCAGGGGTGGGTGCGCAGCGACAGGCGTCCGGTGAACAGGAGGGTGTCGGAGCCGGCCGGGCTGACGGCGGCGCCCAGGAAGGGGTGTGCGGCCGTCTCCAGGCCGGCGCCCTCCAGGTCGCCGGTCCATGGCGCGCTGGGCATCCAGTAGCGCTCCCGCTGGAAGGCGTAGGTGGGCAGCGGGACGGGCCGGGCGCCGGGGAACAGGGCGCGCCAGTCGGGTTCGGTGCCGTTCGTGAACAGCCGGCCCAGTGCGGTCAGGACGCCGCGGACCTCGGGGACGTCCTTGCGGACGGCCGGGACGAGCAGGGCCTCGGCGCGGTCGGGGTCCTCCAGGACCGCCTGGGCCATGGCGGTGAGGGTGGCGTCGGGGCCGACCTCCAGGAAGCGGGTGGCGCCCAGGTCGTCGCGGGTGCGGCGGACGGCGTCGTGGAAGCGGACGGGCTCGCGGACGTGGCGCACCCAGTACTCGGGGTCGGTCAGCTGCTGGGCGCCGGCCGGCCGGCCGGTCGTGCCGGAGACGACGGTCAGGCGCGGCGCGGCGTAGGTGAGCTGGGCGGCGACGGTCCGGAAGGCGTCGAGCATGGGTTCCATCAGCGGGGAGTGGAAGGCGTGGCTGACGCGCAGCCGGGAGGTCTTGCGGCCCATCGCCGTCACCTGGTCGGCGACGGCGGTGACGGCGTCCTCGGTGCCGGAGACGACGGTGGCGAGGGGCCCGTTGAGGGCGGCGACGGCGATCTCCGTCTCCCGTCCGGCGAGCAGGGGCAGTACCTCCGCCTCGGAGGCCTGCAGGGAGACCATCGCTCCGCCCTCGGGCAGGTCCTGCATGAGCCGGCCGCGGGCGGCGACGAGGGTGCAGGCGTCCCCCAGGGAGAGCACGCCGGCGACGTGCGCCGCGGCGATTTCGCCGACGGAGTGGCCGGTGACCTGGTCGGGCACGATGCCCCAGGACTCCAGCAGGCGGTAGAGGGCGACCTCGAAGGCGAACAGGGCGGGCTGGGCGTGCTCGGTGCGGTTGAGGATCTCGGCGTCGGCGCCGGCGTCCAGGACGAGGTCGCGCAGCCCGGGCAGGTGGGCGCAGACGGCGTCGAAGGCCTCGGCGAACACCGGGAACTCCTGGTGGAGTTCGCGTCCCATGCCGGGGCGCTGGGCGCCCTGGCCGGTGAAGAGGAACGCGGTCCTGCCGCCGCTGCGCGCGGTGCCGGCCGGTGTCTGGGGGCCGCCGTGTCCGGCGGCCAGGGCGGTGAGGCCGTCGGTGAGTTCGGTGCGGTCGGCGCCCAGGACGAGGGCCCGGTGCTCGAAGGCGGTACGGGTGGCCGCGAGGGACAGGCCCACGTCGCGGGGGTCCGCGTCCGGCCGGTCGGCGAGGTGGGCGAGCAGGCGGCTCGCCTGGTCGCGCAGGGCGGCGGCGCTGCGGCCGGTGAGTACCCAGGGGGTGAGGGATCCGCCGCGGTGGGCGTCGCTGTGCGGTGTGTCCTCGGCGGGCGGGGCGGCTTCGATGATGACGTGGGCGTTGGTGCCGCTGATCCCGAAGGACGACACTCCGGCGCGGCGGGGGTGTCCGGCCCCGTCGGCGGGCCAGCCGACGGCCTCGGTCAGCAGCCGGACATCACCCGCCTCCCAGTCCACGTGGGTGGAGGGTTGGTCGACGTGCAGGGTGGGCGGCAGGACCTCGTTCTGCAGGGCCAGGACCATCTTGATGACACCCGCCACCCCCGCGCCGGCCTGGGTGTGGCCGATGTTCGACTTCACCGACCCCAGCCACAACGGCCGCCCCTCCGGCCGCTCCTGGCCGTAGGTCGCCAGCACCGCCTGGGCCTCGATCGGGTCACCGAGGGTGGTGCCGGTGCCGTGCGCCTCCACCACATCCACCTCCGCCGCCGCGACGCCCGCGTCGGCGAGGGCCGCGCGGATCACCCGCTGCTGCGCGGGCCCGTTGGGAGCGCTCAGACCGTTGGACGCACCGTCCTGGTTGACCGCCGAGCCGCGGACCACGGCCAGCACCGGGTGGTGGTTGCGGCGGGCGTCGGAGAGGCGTTCCACCAGGAGCATGCCGCCGCCCTCGGAGAAACCGGTGCCGTCCGCCGCGTCCGCGAACGCCTTGCACCGGCCGTCGGCTGCCAGACCGCGCTGGCGGCTGAAGTCGACGAACAGGCCGGGGGTCGACATGACGGTGACGCCGCCGGCGAGGGCGAGGTCGCACTCGCCGGTGCGCAGGGACTGGATCGCGAGGTGCAGGGCGACCAGGGAGGCCGAGCAGGCGGTGTCGATGGTGACCGCCGGGCCTTCCAGGCCGAAGGTGTAGGAGAGCCGGCCGGACATGACGCTGGCGGAGTTGCCGGTGCCGAGATGGGCGCCGGCGTCCTCGTCGTGGGCCAGCGGGCGGGAGGTGTAGTCCTGGTAGTTGGTGCCGGCGAAGACGCCGGTGCGGCTGCCGCGCAGGGTCTTGGGGTCGATGCCGGCCCGTTCGAAGGCCTCCCAGGAGACTTCCAGCAGCAGGCGCTGCTGCGGGTCCATCGCGACGGCCTCGCGGGGCGAGATGTTGAAGAACCCCGGGTCGAAGTCGGCGAAGGTGGAGAGGAATCCGCCGACGCGGGTGGAGACGCGGCCGGGCTGTCCCGACTCGGGGTCGTAGAGGGCGTCCAGGTCCCAGTCGCGGTCGTCGGGGAAGGCGGTGATCGCGTCGGTGCCGTCGGCGAGCAGCTGCCAGAACTCCTCGGGTGTGTTCGCCTCGTGGGGGAAGCGGCAGGCCATGCCGACGATGACGATCGGGTCGTCCGGGTCGTCCGGGTCGTCCTCGGTATCCGTGCCCCGTGCCGCGAGAGCGGTGGTGGCCGTGGTGGCCGGGGCGGGGGCGGCGGGGGCGAAGGCGGCGCTGAGGTGTTCGGCGAGGGCGGCGGGGGTGGGGTAGTCGTAGACGAGGGTGGTGGGCAGCCGCATGCCGGTGGCCTCGCCCAGGGTGTTGCGCAGTTCGACGGCGGTGAGCGAGTCGAAGCCGAGTTCGCGGAAGGCCCGGGTGGGTTCCACGTCCTCGGGGCTGGGGTGGTTGAGGACGTAGGCGATGTGGGCGCGGACGAGGGTGAGCAGGGTGTGCCTGCGGTCGCTCTCGCCGAGCGGGGCGAGCTGCTCGGCGAGGCCGGTGGCGCCGGTGTGTTCCTGCTCCGGTCCGGGGCGGGGGGCGGCGGTCAGGGCCTGGCGCAGTTCGGGCAGGGCGGCGTAGACGCGGCGCGGGCGGCCCTTGAGGAGTTCGGCGCCGAACAGTTCCCAGTCGGTGTCGGTCACCACGAGCGTGGTGTCGTCGTGGTCGAGGGCGTGCTGCAGCGCGGTGACGGCGGTGGCGGGGTCCATGAGGCGTATGCCGTGGCGCTCCAGGCGTTCGCCGATGCTGTCGGAGACCATGCCGCCGTCGGCCCAGCCGCTCCAGGCGACGGCGGTGGCCGGCAGGCCGCGGGAGCGGCGGTCCTCGGCGAGGGCGTCGAGGAAGGCGTTGCCGGGGGCGTAGTTGCCGTGGCCGGGGCTGCCGAAGATGCCGGAGGAGGAGGAGAACAGGACGAAGGCCGACAGGTTCAGGCCGGCGGTGGCGGCGTCGAGGTTGAGGGCGCCGCCCGCCTTCACGCGCAGGACCTCAAAGAGGCGTTCGGGGGTGAGGGAGGCGATGACGCCGTCGTCGAGGACGGCGGCGGTGTGGAACACGGCGGTCAGGGGCCGCTGGTCGGGTATGGCGGCGAGCAGGCGGGCGAGGTCGTCGGGGTCGGCGATGTCGCAGCGGGCGAGTTCGGTCCGGGCGCCGAGGGCGGCGAGTTCGGCGGTGAACTCCTGGGCGCCGGGCGCGTCGGGTCCCGAGCGGCTGACGAGCAGCAGGTCACGGGCGCCGGAGCGGGCCAGCCAGCGGGCGACGTGGCGGCCGAGGGCGCCGGTGCCGCCGGTGACCAGGACGGTGCCCTCGGGTGTCCAGTGGCGGCTGCCGGGCAGTCCTCCGGTGGCGGCGTGCAGCAGCCGGCGGGCCAGGACGCCGGTGGCGCGGACCGCGACCTGGTCCTCGTGGTCGCGGCCGGCCAGCACGCCGGTGAACCGGTCGGCGGCCCGGTCGTCGAGGGTGGCGGGCAGATCGACGAGACCGCCCCAGCAGTCGGCCTGTTCGAGGGCGACGACGCGTCCGAATCCCCAGACCAGCGACTGGGCGGGGGCGTCGATCCCGGTGTGGGGTGCGGTCGCGACGGCGCCCCGGGTGGTGAACCACACCGGGAGGTGCGCGGCGAGGTCGTCCAGCGCCTGGACGAGGGTGACGGTTGCGGCGAAGCCCCGCGGCACGGCGGGGAACGCGGGCAGCGGGTCCTCGTCGAGGGCGAGCAGGCTGACGATTCCGGCCGCGCCGGCGACGGCGTCGGTGAGGCGGGCGGTGAAGGCGGCGCGGTCGGCGGCGCAGTCCACCGCGACGGTGAGAGGGGTCGCGCCGGCGCGCTGGAGGGCGGCGGCGAGGGCGGTGGCCTCGGGGCCGTCCTCGCGGCCGGCGGGGACGACGAGGGGCCAGGTGCCGGTGAGGGCGGGCGCGGGCGTGTCCTGGAGGGGGTGCCAGGCGATGCGGTAGCGCCAGGAGTCGGCGACGGCTCCCTCGGCGCTGCGCCGGCGGTAGTGCGCCAGGGCCGGTACGAGGGCGGAGACGGCGTCCGTGTCGAGGCCGAGGGCGGCGGCGAGGGTCGCCCGGTCGCCCTGTTCGACGGCCTCCCAGAAGGGTGCGTCGGCGGTGGTGGCGGGTGTGGCGGAGGCGGCGGCGCGGGTGAACTCGGGCCAGTAGCGGCGGCGTTGGAAGGCGTAGACCGGCAGGTCGACGCGGTGGGCGGGGCCGCCCTGGGCGGCGCTGAAGTCGACGCGGCAGCCGCGTACGTCGAGTTCGGCCAGGGAGAGCAGGAAGCGGCCCGGTCCGCCGTCGCCGCGGCGCAGGGTGCCGGCGACCGCGGTGTCGGCGACGCCGAGGGTGTCCAGGATGTCGCCGACGGTGGGGGCCATCACCGGGTGGGGGCCGACCTCGACGAAGACGCGGTGGTCCGCGGCGGCCAGCGCCTTGACGGTGTCTTCGAGGCGGACGGTCTGGCGGACGTTGCGGTACCAGTAGTCCGCGTCCAGTGCGGTGGTGTCCTCGATCCGGCCGCCGGTGACGGTGGAGTAGAACGGTATGTCGGCCTGGTGCGGGACGATCGGTGCGAACCCGGCGAGGAGGTCCTCGCGCACCTCTTCGATGCGGGCGGAGTGCGAGGCGTAGTCGATGGCGACGCGGCGGGCCCGTACGCCCTCGTCGGTGAGCTGGGCGAGGAGGGCGGTGAGTGCCTCCTCGTCGCCGGAGACGACGACCGCGCGGGGGCCGTTGATGCCGCCGACGGACAGCCGGTCCTCCCAGCGGGCCAGGCGGTGTTCGACGTCGGCGAGCGGCAGCGGGACGAAGAGCAGGCCGCCGCGGCCGGCGAGCGGGCGCAGGGCGTGGGCGCGGGCGACGACGACCTGGGCGGCGTCCTGCAGGGTGAGGGCGCCGGCGATGTGCGCGGCGGCGATCTCGCCCTGGCTCTGGCCGGCGACGGCGACGGGGTGCACGCCGCAGGACTGCCACAGGCGGGCGAGGGCCACGCACACCACGAACAGGGTGGGCTGGACGATGTCGAGGCGCTCCAGCGGCGGGGCGCCCTCGGTGCGGCGCAGGACGTCGAGGATCTTCCAGTCGGTGAGCGCCTCGACGGCGGCGGCGGTCTCGGTGAAGTGGGTGCGGAAGCGTTCGTCGCCGTCGAGGAGTGCGGTGGCCATCTCCTCCCACTGCGGGCCGTGTCCGGGGAAGAGGAAGACGGCTCCGCCCTCGGTGTCGGCGACGCCGCGGACGACGCAGGGGGCGGGGGTGCCCTCGGTGACGGCGTCCAGGCCGGCCAGGAGTTCGTCGTGGTCGCGGGCGACGACGACGGCGCGGTGTTCCAGGGCGGGCCGGGTGGCGGCCAGCGACCAGGCGATGTCGGCGGGGTGCTGGGTGCGTCCCCCGCCCGTGCGCAGGTGTTCGCCCAGGCGCCGGGCCTGGGCGCGCAGGGCGGTGTGTGTGCGGCCGGACACCGGGAAGGCGAAGGGGCCGCCGGAGGCGGTCGGGGGTGGTGTGTCGGTGGCGGGCTGTTGCTGTTCCTCGGGCGCGGGGGGCTGTTCGAGGATGACGTGGGCGTTGGTGCCGCTGACGCCGAACGAGGAGACGCCGCAGCGCAGCGGCCGGCCGGCGGCCGGCCAGGGCCGGTCGGCGGTGAGCAGTTCGACCCTTCCGGCGGACCAGTCGACGTGGCTGGAGGGCTCGTCGACGTGCAGGGTGGCCGGCAGGTGCCGCTCGCGCAGCGCGAGGACCATCTTGATGATGCCGGCGACGCCGGCGGCGGCCTGGGTGTGGCCGAGGTTGGACTTCACCGAGCCGAGCAGCAGCGGCCGGTCGGCGGGCCGGTCCTGGCCGTAGGTGGCCAGCAGGGCCTGGGCCTCGATGGGGTCGCCCAGCGCGGTGCCGGTGCCGTGCGCCTCGACGGCGTCCACGTCTGCCGGGGCCAGGCCCGCGGAGGTGAGGGCCTGCCAGATGACGCGTTCCTGGGAGGGGCCGTTGGGGGCGGTCAGGCCGTTGGAGGCGCCGTCCTGGTTGACGGCGGAGCCGCGGACCACGGCGAGCACGGGGTGGTTGTTGCGGCGGGCGTCGGCGAGCCGTTCGACGACCAGGACGCCGGCGCCCTCGCCCCAGGCGGTGCCGTCGGCGGCGTCGGCGAAGGCGCGGCAGCGGCCGTCGCGGGAGAGCCCGCGCTGCCGGCTGAACTCCAGGAAGACCGTGGGCGTCGACATGACGGTGACGCCGCCGGCGAGCGCGAGGTCGCACTCGCCGGAGCGCAGCGCCTGCACGGCCAGGTGCAGGGTCACCAGCGAGGACGAGCACGCGGTGTCGAGGGACACCGCGGGGCCTTCCAGCCCGAGGGTGTAGGAGATGCGGCCGGACAGAACGCTGGAGGAGTTGCCGACGCCGTCCTCGCCCGCGTTGTCCGACAGGCTCAGCAGGGTGGTGTAGTCCTGCAGGTTGGTGCCGGCGAACACGCCGGTGCGGCTGCCGCGCAGTGCCACCGGGTCGATGCCGGCGCGCTCCAGGGCCTCCCAGCAGATCTCCAGCAGGATCCGCTGCTGCGGGTCGGTGCCGACGGCCTCGCGCGGCGAGATGCCGAAGAAGCCGGCGTCGAAGTCCCCCACGCGGTCGATGAATCCGCCCATGCGGGTGTAGCTCTTGCCGGGCGTCCCGGGTTCGGGGTCGTACAGGGCGTCGGTGTCCCAGCCGCGGTCCTGGGGCCACTCGGTCATGGCGTCGGCGCCCGACCGCAGCAGCCCCCACAGTCCCTCGGGGTCGCTCACGCCTCCCGGGAAGCGGCAGCCCATGGCGACGATCGCTATGGGTTCCTGGCTGCGCGCCTCGACCTCGCGCAGTCGCTGCCGCGTCTGGTGAAGGTCGGCCGTGACCTTCCTCAGATAGCCGAGGATCTTCTCCTCATCGCTCATGCGTCATTCACCCGTTCCCCGGTCCCGTAGCCATGCGCTCAGGAGATGCCAAGATCGTTCTCGATGAAGTCGAAGATCTCGTCCGCCGCGGCGGAGTTGATCCGGTCGGTGACGTCGTCGGCCGTCGCGGTGCCGGCGGGGGCCGGAGCACGGTCCGTACCGTTCCACTGGGTGAGCAGGGACTGCAGCCGTACGCCGATCCGGTCCCGCCGCGCGTCGTCGTCCGCGAGCCCGCTCAACGCGGCCTCCAGGCGGTCGAGTTCGGCCAGCACCTGCGCCGCGCCGTCCAGGCCGTCGGTCAGCCTGCCGCGCAGATGTGCGGCGAGGGCCGCGGCGGTGGGCTGGTCGAACAGCAGGGTGGCGGGCAGCTGGAGCCCGGTGACGGTACCGAGCCGGTTGCGCAGCTCGACCGCCATCAGCGAGTCGAAGCCGAGCGCGTTGAACGCGCGGGTGGCACCGACCTTGTCGGTCGTGGCGTGCCCGAGGACTCCGGCGACCTGTGTGCGGACCAGGGAGAGCAGCGTCCGCTCCTGCTCGGCCGCGGACTGCCCGGCCAGGCGGGAGCGGAGCTCCTGTGCGGCGTTGTCCGGTGTCTCGGCAGGCCGCACGGCCGCCAGGTCACGTACTTCCGGCAGGTCCGACAGCAGCGGGCTGCGCCGCGCCGAGGCGAAGCCGGGCGCGAAGCGTGCCCAGTCGACGTCGGCGACGGCCAGGGCCGCGTCGTCGCGCGCCACGGCCCGCCGTCGGCGACGGCCAGGGCCGCGTCGCGCGCGCCACGGCCCGCCCGATCGCGTGCGGGGCACGCGCGGGGTCGAGCGGGGTCATCCCGCTGCGCCGCATGCGCTGTTCGGTGTCGCTGTTCTCGGCCGCCATGCCGCCGCCGGCCCACGGCCCCCAGGCGAGCGAGGTCGCGGGCAGTCCCGCGGCCCGCCGCTGCTGGGCGAGTGCGTCCAGGTAGGCGTTGGCCGCACCGTAGTTGGCCTGTCCGATGGAGCCGATCGTGCCGGCCACGGAGGAGAACAGGACGAAGGCGGACAGGTCCCGGTCCCGGGTCAGCTCGTGGAGATTGCGGGCGGCGGTCAGTTTGGGCCGCAGTACGGTTTCCAGGCTGTCCGGGGACAGGGAGTCGATCAGCCGGTCGTCCAGGACACCGGCGGTGTGCACCACCGCGTCCACCGGGTGCTCGGCCAGCAGCCCGGCCAGTGCCTCGCGGTCGGCGACGTCGCAGGCGACGACGGCCAGTTCGGCCCCGGATCCGGCGAGCGCGGACTCCAGGCGGGCCGCGCCCTCGGCTCCGCCCCCGGACCGGCTGGCGACCACCAGACGGGTGGCGCCCTGTTCGGCGAGCCAGACCGCCGTACGCACCCCGAGGGCGCCCGTACCGCCGGTCAGCAGGACGGTGCCCTTCCAGACCGGCTCCGGCGTGTGCTCCTCACCGAAGTGTTCGGCGCGGACGAGGCGGCGCAGGAAGGTTCCGGATCCGCGCACCGCCACCTGGTCCTCGCCGTCGCGGCCCGCGAGTACGGCGCACAGCCGCCGGGCGACGTCCTCGGCCACCGGGGCTTCGGTGCCGGCCGGCAGGTCGACCAGACCGCCCCAGCCCTGGGGGTATTCCAGGGCAGCGGAGCGCCCCAGTCCCCAGACGGCGGCCTGTTCGGGCGCTTGTGGTGCCTCCTGGCCGTGGACGCCGACAGCGCCCGCGGTCAGGCACCACACCGGCGCACCCAAGGGGCCGGCCGCGCCCTCGGACAGTGCCTGCAGGAGGCCGACGGTGGCGGCCAGACCGCTCGGTGTGGACGTGTGCCCCGGCAGCGGCCGCGCGTCGGCGGCCAGCAGCGACAGGACTCCGGTGACGGCGGGAACACCGTCGGCTTCGCTGACGCGGGTCAGTTGGGCGGCGAGGGCCGTGCGGTCGGCCGTGGCGCAGTCCACGGGGACGGTCACGACGTGCGCGCCGTGGGAGGTGAGCGCATCGGCGAGTGAGCCGGCCCAGCCGCCGCCGGCCAGTGCGGCGGGAACGGGCAGCAGCCAGGTGCCGGCCAGGGCCGCGTCGGTGCGCTCGGCGGCGGGCGTCCAGACGATCCGGTGTTCCCAGCCCTCGGCCTGCGAGCGCTGCCTGCGCTCGCGGCGCCAGGAGGCGAGTGCGGGCAGCACCGCGCTGAGGGGGGCTTCCTCGTCGAGGTCGAGCCTGGCCGCCAGTTCGCCGGGGCCGGCCTGCTCGACGAGGTCCCAGAACTGGGTGTCCTCGGCGGGCGCGGCGGGTGCGGCGGCGGACTCCAGCCAGAAGCGCTCGCGCTGGAAGGGATAGGTGGGCAGTTCGGTGCGCCGTGCGTCGGCGGGGTGCAGCCGCGTCAGGTCCACCCCGCGGCCGTGTGCGTACAGCTGTCCCGCGGCGAGCAGCGCGGTGCGCTGCTCACGGCCGTCGCGGCGCAGCAGCGGGAGGGCGAGAACGGCGGCGGGTTCCACGGCGCTGTCGAGGACCATCGTGGTGAGCGTGGCGTCGGCGCCGAGTTCGAGACAGGTGGTGACGCCCTCGGTCTCCAGGGTGCGCACTCCGTCGCAGAAGCGGACCGCGTCCCGTACGTGGCGGGTCCAGTAGGCGGCCGTGCGCAGGTCGTCGCCCTCGGCGAGCCGTCCGGTGACGTTGGACACGACGGGCACCGCGGGCGGTGCGTACCGCACTGCCGCGGCGACCTGTTCGAACTGCGTGAGCATCGCGTCCATACGGTGTGAGTGAAACGCATGGCTGACCCGCAAACGCCTAGTCTTGCGGCCGCGGTCCGTGAACTCGGCGGCGATCCGCTCCACTTCGTCCGTGTCACCGGAGAGCACCACCGACGCGGGCCCGTTGAGCGCGGCGATCTGGGCGCGTCCGCCGGCGGAGCCCAGGAGCTGGAGGACCTCGTCCTCGGTGGCCTCGACGGCGACCATGGCGCCGCCCTCGGGCAGGGCCTGCATGAGCCGTCCGCGGGCCGCCACCAGGGCGCAGGCGTCCTGCAGTGTCAGCACCCCGGCGGCGTGGGCGGCCGTCAGCTCGCCGATGGAGTGGCCCATCAGCAGGTCGGGGCGTGCGCCCCAGGACTGTACGAGGGCGTGGCCGGCGGTGCCGACGGCGAACAGCGCCGCCTGGGTGTAGGCGGTGCGGTCCAGCAGGGCGGCCTCGGGGGAACCCTCGGCCGCGAAGACCACCTCGCGCAGCGGCGGGCCGTCGAGGTGGGTGTCCAGTTCCGCGCAGACCGTGTCGAACGCCTGGGCGTAGACGGGGTGGGCGTCGTAGAGCTCGCGGCCCATGCCGGGGCGCTGGGCGCCCTGGCCGCTGAACAGGAACGCGGTCCTGCCGCCGCTGCCGGCGTCCCCCACGGCCAGGTCCGGGGCGCTCGCGCCCTGGGCGAGGGCCGTGAGGGCGGCCAGGAGCTCCTCCTCGTCGGCGGCGACGGCGACGGCCCGGTGGTCCAGTGCCTGCCGGGTGACGGACAGGGAGTGGGCGAGGTCGCGCAGGTCGCCCCCGGGACGGGCCAGGAGATGGGTGCGCAGCCGGGCGGCCTGGTCGCGCAGCGCCGCGGGGGTGTGGCCCGAGACGGTGAACGCGTGCGGTCCGGTGGCCGGTTCGCGCGGTTCCTCGCGATGTTTCCGCGCGGGCGGTTCCTCCAGGATGACGTGCGCGTTGCTGCCGCTGATGCCGAAGGAGGACACGCCGGCCCGGCGCTTGCGGTCGTCCGCGGGCAGCCAGGCCTGGGGTTCGGTGAGCAGCTGGACATGGCCGCTGGACCAGTCGATGTGCGGGGACGGCTCGTCCACGTGCAGGGTCCGGGGCAGCTTGCCGTGGCGCATCGCCATGACCATCTTGATGACGCCCGCGGCGCCCGCCGCGGCCTGGGTGTGCCCGAAGTTGGACTTGGCGGAGCCCAGCCACAGCGGGCGGTCCTCGGGCCGCTCCTGGCCGTAGGTGGCGAGGAGAGCCTGGGCCTCGATGGGGTCGCCGAGGCTCGTGCCGGTGCCGTGCGCCTCGACGGCGTCCACGTCCGCCGCGGACAGTCCGGCGGAGGCGAGTGCCTGGCGCACGACGCGCTCCTGGGAGGGCCCGTTGGGGGCGGTCAGTCCGTTGGAGGCGCCGTCCTGGTTGGTCGCGGAACCCCGTACGACGGCCAGCACCGAGTGCCCGTTGCGTTCGGCGTCGGAGAGGCGTTCCAGCAGCAGGACGCCCACTCCTTCGGAGAAGCCGGCGCCGTCCGCGGCGGCGGCGAAGGCCTTGCAGCGGCCGTCGGCGGCCAGCCCGTTCACTCGGTGTACGTACCGGGGCCAGCCCGTTCTGTGCGCTGAACTCGGTGTACGTACCGGGCGTGGCCATCACGGTGACGCCGCCGGCGAGCGCCAGGCCGCACTCGCCCTGCCGCAGTGCCTGGGCGGCGAGGTGCAGCGCGACCAGCGCGGAGGAGCAGGCGGTGTCGACCGTCATGGCGGGCCCTTCGAGCCCGAAGGTGTAGGCGACGCGGCCGGACAGGACGCTGCCTGAGATGCCGAGGCCGAGGTGGCCCTCCACGCCTTCGGGAACGTCTGCGAGGCCGGAGGCGTACCCCGAGCCCATCGCTCCGACGAACACGCCGGTCCGGCTGCCGCGCAGGGACAGCGGGTCGATGCCGGACCGTTCGAGGACCTCCCAGGAGGTCTCCAGGAGCAGCCGTTGCTGGGGGTCCATCGCCAGCGCCTCACGGGGCGAGATGCCGAACAGCGCGGCGTCGAAGTGGGCGGCGCCGTAGAGGAAGCCCGCCTGCAGTCCGGGCAGGCGTTCCAGGTCCCAGCCGCGGTCGGTGGGGAAGGCGGAGATCGCGTCGCCGTCCGCGTCGACGAAGCGCCACAGGTCCTCGGGCGAGGCGACTCCGCCGGGGAACTGGCAGGCCATGCCGACGATGACGACGGGGTCGTCGTCGGCCACGGCGACCGTGGCCTCGGCCGTGCGTACGGCGCTGCCGGCGAGCTGCTCGCGCAGGTGGCGTGCCAGCGCCGTCGGCCTGGGGTGGTCGAAGACGAGGGTGGCGGGCAGCCGCAGGCCGGTCTCGGCATTCAGGCGGTTGCGCAGTTCGACGGAGGTGAGTGAGTCGAAGCCGAGGTCCCTGAAGGCCTGGTCGGCGCCCACGGCGTCGGCCGCGCTGTGGCCGAGGGCGGTGGCGGCGTTGCGGCGCACCAGGTCGAGCAGGACGCGCTCCTGTTCGACCGTGTCGAGGCCGGCCAGCCGGCGGGCCAGCCGCGGGGTGTTGTCGGTGCCCGCGTCGGCCGTGCGCCGGGCCCGTACCCGCACGAGGCCGCGCAGCAGGGCGGGCAGCCGGTCCGCGGTGGCGGCGGCGCGCAGGGCGGCGGTGTCCAGCCGGAGCGGGGCGAGCAGGGCCTCGTCCGCCTCCAGTGCGGCGTCGAAGAGGCGCAGTCCCTGCTCGTCGGTGATCGCGGGCAGGCCGGAGGCGGCGATCCGGTTGACCTCGTCGTCGCTCAGCGCGCCGGTCATGCCGCTGGCGGTGGCCCACAGGGTCCAGGCGAGCGAGACCGCGGGCAGGCCCTGGGCCCGCCGGTGGTGGGCCAGCGCGTCCAGCACGGTGTTGGCCGCGGCGTAGTTCGCCTGGCCCGCGCCGCCGAGCAGACCCGCGGCGGAGGAGAAGAGGACGAACGCCGACAGCGGCAGGTCGCGGGTCGCCTCGTGGAGGTTGAGCGCGGATTCGGCCTTCGCGCGCAGGACGCGGCGGAGCCGCTCGGGCGTGAGGGAGTCCAGGACTCCGTCGTCGAGGACGCCCGCGGTGTGCACGACACCGCGCAGCGGCCGGTCGGCGGGAATGCGCGCGAGGAGGGCGGCGAGGGCGTCCCGGTCGGCGGTGTCGCACGCTTCGATGGTCACCTGCGCTCCCTGGGCGGTGAGTTCGGCCGCGAGTTCGGCCGCGCCCGGCGCCCCGGGGCCGCGGCGGGAGGCGAGGACGAGGCCGCGCACGCCGTGCCGTGCGACGAGGTGGCGGGCGACGAGTGCGCCCAGTGTCCCGGTGCCGCCGGTGACCAGGACCGTGCCGTGCGGGTCCCAGAGCGGGGTGGGTTGCCCGGCCGGGGCCGGGGCGGAGTCGTTTGCCGCGCCGCCGGTCGCCTGGGTGCGGACCAGGCGGGGCGCGAGCGGCTGCCCCTGGCGCAGGGCGAGTTGCGGTTCGCCGGTGGCAGCGGCGGCGGGCAGTGCGGCGTAGGAGGCCTGCTCGTCGTCGAGGTCGAGCAGGACCAGCCGTCCGGGATTCTCCGTCTGAGCGCTTCGGACCAGGCCCCACACGGCGGAGGCGGCCAGGCCGGGCACGTCCTCGCCGGTGTGGGTGGCGACGGCGCGGCGGGTGAGCACGACGAGCGTGGAGTCGGCCGCGTGGTCGGCGGCGAGCCATGTCCGTACGGTGTCCAGGACGTGTGCGGCCACGGCGCCGAGGTCTTCGCCCGGCGTGATCGTGCAGGGCAGCACCACCGTCGCGCGTTCGTCGGGGAGTTCGGCGGGATCCGTGACACGCGGCCAGGCGGGGTCGAGCCCGGTGTCGTCGCCGTCCAGGACGTACCAGCCACCGCTGGTGGAGGGCGGCGGTGCCGCGTCCACCGGGGTCCACAGGAGGTGGTGGAGAAAGCCGTCGGCCGGAGCGCCTGCGGTGCGCAGGCCGTCGGCGGACACGGCGCGGGAGACCAGCGTGTCGACGGCGGCGACGGGACGGCCCGCGGCATCGGCGATCTGCAGGCGGACACCGCCGCCGGCCGGTTCGATCCGTACGCGCAGTGCCGCGGCACCGACCGCGTACAGGGAGACTCCGCTCCACAGGAACGGCAGGCCGACGCCGCCGCCGTCTCCTTCTCCTTCCCCTTCGCCCGCTGCCGCGGGCGCGGCGAGCTGAGCGTGCAGGGCGGCGTCCAGCAGGGCGGGGTGCAGCCCGAAACGGGCCGCCTCCTTGTGCTGGTCCTCGGGCAGGGCGACCTCGGCGTACCAGGCGGTGCCCTGTTGCCAGACCGCCTTGAGTCCCTGGAAGACGGGGCCGTACTCGTAGCCCGTGTCGGCGAGTGCGCCGTAGAAGCCGTCGAGGGAGACGGGCTGTGCACCGGGCGGCGGCCATGCGGCCAGGTCGAAGGACGGCTCCGCGGCGCCGGGGGCGAGTGTGGCGGAGGCGTGGCGGGTCCATGCGGCGTCGTCGTCCTGGCCCGCGGGGTTCTCGGGACGTGCGTACACCGTCAGCGGGCGGCGGCCGGCGGCGTCGGGTGCCCCGAGGGCCAGCTGGATCTGTGCGGCGCCCTTCTCCGGCAGGACGAGCGGGGCCTCAAGGGTCAGCTCTTCCAGCAGGTCGCAGCCGACCTCGTCGCCGGCGCGCAGGGCGAGTTCGGCGAAGGCCGTTCCCGGCAGCAGTACGGTGCCGGACACGGCGTGGTCGGCGAGCCAGGGCTGGGAGCTCACGGACAGCCGCCCGGTGAGCAGGACCCGCAGGTCGTCGGCGAACCGTACGACGGCGCTCAGCAGCGGGTGCCCGGCGCTTCCCAGGCCCGCGCGGGTCAGGTCGCCGGAGCCCTGGTCGCTCATGCGCAGCCAGTAGCGCTCCCGCTGGAAGGCGTAGGTGGGAAGTGCGACGCGCTCGTTGCCCGGTGCTGCGACGAGGCGTTGCCAGTCCACGGCGGCGCCGTGCGCGAACAGGCCGGCGACGGCCGTCAGCACGGCCAGCGGTTCGCTCTGTCCCTTGCGGGCGGTGGCGAGGCAGACGCGTTCGGTGGTGTCGTCGGGCAGGCAGCCCTGTGCCAGGGCGGTCAGGGAGGTGTCGGGCCCGATTTCGAGGAAGCGGGTGACACCGTGTTCGGCGAGCCAGTTGATGTCGTCGGCGAAGCGTACGGGCCGGCGCAGTTGGCGCACCCAGTACTCGGGCGAGCAGACCTCCTCGGGGGTGGCCGCCCGGCCGGTCACGTTCGAGATGACGGTGATCCGCGGCGGGTGATAGGTGAGTTCGCCGGCGACGGCGCCGAACTCGTCGAGGATGGGGTCCATCTGGGCCGAGTGGCCGGCGACGGCGATGCGCAGGCGCTTGACGCGTGTGCCCTGCCCCTTGAGCTGCCCGGCGATCGCCTCGATGGCGGCGGCGTCGCCGGAGAGCACGGTGGCGCGGGGGCCGTTGGCGGATCCGACGGACAGCGCCCCGCCGTAGGTCCCGATCAGCGCGAGCAGTTCGTCCTCGGCCGCTTCGACGGCGAGCATCGCTCCGGTCGGCGGAAGGGACTGCATCAGCCGGCCGCGGGCCAGGACCAGGCGGCAGGCGTCGGCCAGCGACCAGATGCCCGCGAGGTGCGCGGCGGTCAGCTCGCCCACGGAGTGCCCCATGAGGTACTTGGGCTTGATGCCCCAGGACTCCAGGAGGCGGAACAGAGCGACCTCGACGGCGAACTGCGCGGGCTGCGTGACATCGGTCCGGTCCAGGCCCTCGGAGCCTTCCGAGCCGTCGAACACCAGGTCCTTCAGGGACCGGCCGAGGGCGGCGTCCACGTGGACGCAGACCGCGTCGAACGCCTCGGCGAACACCGGGAACGCCTCGTACAGCTCACGGCCCATGCCGATCCGCTGGGCGCCCTGTCCGTGGAAGAGGAAAGCGGTGGCGCCGCGCAGGGCCCGGCCGGTGACGACGCCCGGTCCGGCGTCCGGGCCGCCGTCCTCGTCCGCGAGGGCGGCCAGGCCGCGCAGGGCGGCCGTGTGGTCCCCGGCGAGGACCACGGCACGGTGTTCGAAGGTCTGACGGGTCGTGACCAGGGCGCGGGCCAGGTCCGGGGAGGCCGCGTCGTCCTCGCCCGCCACCCGGTCGAGGAGGCGGGCGGCCTGGCCGCGCAGGGCGGCGGCGCTGCGGGCCGACACGATCAGCGGCACGGCCGGCAGGGGCGTGTTGGCGGGCGCGGGAGCCTGCGTGGCCGGAGCCTCCCCGGCCGGAGTCTCCTCGGCCGGGGTGTCCGCGGGGGCCGCTTCCAGGATGGCGTGGGCGTTGGTGCCGCTCATGCCGAAGGACGAGACGGCGGCCCGGCGTGGCCGGTCCTCGGCCGCCTCGGGCCAGGCGGCGGGTTCGGTCAGCAGCCGTACGTGGCCCGCCGACCAGTCCACGTGGGAGGAGGGTTCGGTGATGTGCAGCGTGCGGGGCAGCCGGCCGTGGCGCAGCGCCATGACCATCTTGATGACGCTGGCGACACCGGCCGCCGCCTGGGTGTGCCCGAGGTTGGACTTGAGCGAGCCGAGCAGCAGGGGGTTGTCGGCCTCCTTGGCGCGGCCGTAGGTGGCCAGCAGCGCCTGCGCCTCGATGGGGTCGCCGAGCGAGGTTCCGGTGCCGTGGGCGTCCACGGCGTCGATGTCGGCCGCCTGGAGGCCCGCGTTGGCGAGGGCCTGCTCGATCACCCGTTGCTGCGAGGGGCCGTTGGGCGCGGTCAGGCCGTTGGAGGCGCCGTCGGAGTTGATGGCGCTGCCGCGTACCACGGCCAGGACGGGGTGGCCGTTGCGGCGGGCGTCGGACAGCCGCTCCACGAGCAGCATGCCCACGCCCTCGGACCAGCCGGTGCCGTCGGCGTCGTCGGAGAAGGCCTTGCAGCGGCCGTCCACGGCGAGGCCGCGCTGGCGGCTGAACTCGAAGAGGATTCCGGGGGTGGCCATGACGGAGACACCGCCCGCCATCGCGAGGTCGCACTCCCCGGACCGGAGCGCCTGCACCGCCCAGTGCAGTGCCACCAGTGACGAGGAGCAGGCGGTGTCGACGGTGACGGTGGGGCCTTCCAGGCCCAGGACGTAGGAGATGCGGCCCGAGGCGACGGAGGTGGCGTTGCCCGCGAGCATCAGCCCGTGGACGTCTTCGGGAACCTCCACCGGGCCCTGCCCGTAGCCGGAGCTCGCCGCGCCGACGAACACGCCGGTGGAACTGCCGCGCAGGGTGGCCGGCCGGATCCCGGCCCGTTCCAGGAGCTCCCAGGAGGTCTCCAGCAGCAGCCGCTGCTGCGGGTCGGTGGCCAGGGCCTCGCGGGGGCTCATGCCGAAGAAGGCGGCGTCGAACGCGCTCGCGTCGTGCAGGTAGCCGCCCTCGCGCGTGTAGAAGGTGCCGGGCTTGTCGGGATCGGGGTCGTACCGGTCCTCGATGTCCCAGCCCCGGTCCTGCGGCAGCGGGCCGATGGCGTCGCGGCCCTCGTCGACAAGCCCCCACAGATCCTCCGGGGAGGCCACCGCGCCGGGGAAGCGGCAGCTCATCGCCACGATGGCGATGGGTTCGCGGTTCTTGTCCTCCACCTCGCGCAGCTGACGGCGGGTCTGCCGCAGTTCGGCCGTCACTCGCTTGAGGTATTCCACGTACTTGTCGTCGTCAGCCACGTGTGTCACTTCCTTGAACCGAGCCGGGCGGTGTCCGTTGTGCGGAGATCCAGCGCTGTGGTGCGGGGACCCGCGGCGCGGGCGTCCGCTGCGGTTGTCACGTCGTGCCCAGCTCCCTGTCGATGAGGTCGAACAACTCGTCGGCGGTCCCGGCCGATTCCAGTTCGCCGTCCTCGGCGTCGCCCGGCCCTCCGGCGGCGGCGACCGTCACCGGTGCGCCCGACCAGCGGGCCAGCAGGTCCCGCAGCCGGTCGCCGACGCGGGCACGGTCTTCGGCGTCGTCGATGTCGGTGCCGCTCAGTGCGGCCTCCAGGCGGTCCATCTCGCCCAGCAGGGCCTGCGCGCCGCCGGGGGCCTCGGGCAGGTCCAGCGCGGTCAGCAGATGGCGGACCTGGACGGCGGGCGTCGGGTAGTCGAAGACGAGGGTGGCCGGCAGCCTGAGGCCGGTGAGGCCGGTGACGGCGCCCAGGCGGTTGCGCAGTTCGACCGCGGTGAGCGAGTCGAAGCCGAGTTCCTTGAACGTCTGCTCGGGCTCGATCCCGGCGGCCGAGGCGTGGCCGAGGACGGCCGCGGCCTGTTCGGCGACCACGTCGAGCAGCAGCTGCTCACGGTCGGCGGCGGACAGCGGGGCCAGCCGCTGGCCGAGGGTCTGTGTGCTTTCGGTGCTCGGGGCGGCCGCCTCGGCCCGGCGGCGGGCGGGTGTCTTGACCATGCCGCGCAGCAGCGGCGGCAGGACGTCGGCGTGTTCGCGCAAGGAGGCCTGGTCGAGGTCCATCGGCAGGAGTACCGCACGGTCGGTGTCCGGGCCGGCGTCGAGCAGCCGCATGCCCAGGTCCGCGCCGAGCGGGACCATGCCGGTCCTGGCGTGCCGGGAGCGGTCGGCCTCGCTCAGTTCGCCGGTCATGCCCGCGTCGGGCAGCCAGGTGCCCCAGGCCAGTGATGTCGCCGGCAGGCCCAGGTGGGCCAGCGCGACCTGTCGCCGGCAGGCCCAGGTCGCGCCGGTGGTGGGCCAGCGCGTCCAGGAAGGCGTTGGCGGCCGAGTAGTTGGCCTGTCCGGCGCCGCCGAACGTGCCGGCCACGGAGGAGAACACCACGAACCGTGCGAGGTCCAGGTCGCGGGTCAGCTCGTGCAGGGCGACCACGGCGTCGGCCTTCGGCCGCATCGACACGTCGATGCGTTCGGGTGTCATCGAGGAGATGACGCCGTCCGCCAGGACGCCCGCGGTGTGGATCACCGCGGTCAGCGGGTGGGCGGCGGGCAGGGAGGCCAGCAGCGCGGCCAGCGCCTCGCGGTCGGCGGTGTCGCAGGCGACCACGGCGACGTCGGCGCCCAGGGCGGCCAGTTCCTCCCGCAGTTCGGCCGCGCCGGGCGCGCCCGGTCCCTGCCGGCTCGCCAGGACCAGGTGGCGCACGCCGAGGTCGGCGACCAGGTGACGGGCCGTGACCCGGCCCAGTCCGCCGGTGCCGCCGGTGAGCAGCACCGTGCCCTCGGGGTCGGGGGCGGCCGGCACGGTCAGGACGACCTTGCCGATGTGCCGGGCCTGGCTGAGGAAGCGGAACGCGTCGGGGGCCCGGCGGACGTCCCAGGTGGTCATCGGCAGCGGCGGCAGCGCTCCGTCCTCGAAGAGGGTCACCAGCTCGCGCAGGATCTCCCCGATGCGGTCGGGGCCGGCCTCGACGAGGTCGAAGGCCCGGTAGGCGACGCCCGGGTGGTCCTCGGCGACCTGCCGTGCCTCGCGGACGTCGGTCTTGCCCATCTCCAGGAAGTGTCCGCCGCGCGGCAGCAGGCGCAGTGAGGCGTCCACGAACTCCCGTGCCAGCGAGTCCAGGACGACGTCCACGCCGCGGCCCTCGGTGCTCTCCAGGAACAGTTTCTCGAAGCCGAGGTCGCGGGAGGAGGCGAGGTGGGCGTCGTCGAGCCCGGCGGCGCGCAGCGCGTCCCACTTGGCGGGGCTCGCGGTGCCGAACACCTCGGCGCCCAGGTGGCGGGCGAGGTGGACGGCGGCCGTGCCGACTCCGCCGGCGGCGGCGTGCACGAGCACGGACTGGCCGGGGCGCAGCCCGCCGAGGTCGACGAGGCCGTAGTACGCGGTGAGGTAGACGATGGGCACGGTGGCGGCCTGGGCGAAGGTCCAGCCGCGCGGGACGGGTGCGAGCATCCGTTCGTCGGCGACGGCCACGGGGCCGAAGGCTCCGGCGAACATGCCCATCACCCGGTCGCCGGCGGCGAGTGCGGTGACCTCGGAGCCGACCTCCGTGACCACGCCGGCGCCTTCCAGGCCGATCGCGGTGGCGTCGCCGGGGTACATGCCGAGCGCGGTGAGCACGTCGCGGAAGTTGACGCCCGCGGCGCGCATCGAGATGCGGACCTCGCGCGGCGCGAGGGGCCCGGTCACCTCGGGGCACTCGGTCAGCCGCAGGCTCTCCAGGGTGCCCTTCTCCTCGATGCCGAGCCGCCAGGCGGCGGCTCCGGCGGGCTCGGCGAGCGCGCGCCCGGCGGCCAGCGAGCGCGCGCCCGGCGGCCAGCGGAATGATCCGCGGGGTGGTCACCGCGCCGTCCCGCAGGGCCAGTTCGAGGCAGCCGGAGGCGAGGGCGGCGGGCAGCGCGGCGGCCGAGGCGGGCATCCCGTCGGTGTCCACGAGGACGAAACGGCCGGGGTTCTCGGAGCGGGCGGAGCGGACCAGGCCCCAGGCCGTGGCCCGGGCCGGGTCGGCGGGCCGGGCGCCGATGCGCACCGCGTCGCGGGTGAGGACGGCGAGCCGGGCGTGCGCGAAGCGGGGTTCGTCGAGCCACTGCTGGACGAGGCCGAGTGTCGTGTGTGCCGTGGCGCGGGCGGCGGCGGCCAGGCCACCGGCCACGGCATCGGCATCGGCATCGGCATCGGCATCGGCATCGGCGGTGATGGTGGCGGGCAGGGCCAGCAGCACCGTCTCCGGTACGTCGGTGTCCGCCGCGGCGAGCGCGGCCAGGTCGGCGAAGACCGGCACGTGCGCGCCGGTCTTCTCCCACTCGGCGGCCAGGGCGCGGGCTTCGGCGCCGCCGACCAGGCTCCAGCTCCGGTCCGGTTCCGCTGCTGCCGTGCCGGCGGGCACGGGCACCCAGTCCAGTTCGTACAGGCCCTGCGGACCCGGTGCGCCGACGGTGGAGCCGGCGAGGTCTCCGGTGAGTTCGCGCAGGGTGAGGGAGCCGACCGAGGCGACCGTCCGTCCCGCGGTGTCGGCGAGCGTCAGGCTGATGGACTCCGGGCCCTCCTGCACCATGCGTATGCGCAGCGCGGCGGCGCCGACGGCCTCCAGGCGGACCTGGTTCCAGGAGAAGGGCAGCCGGCCGGCGTCCTTCATGGGCACGAACATCACGGCGTGCAGGGCGGCGTCCAGCAGCGCCGGGTGCAGGTCGAACGCCCCGGCGGCCGGGTCGGCGGCCTCGGGCAGGTGGACCTCGGCGAACACCTCCTCGCCGCGCATCCACACCGACTTCAGGCCCTGGAAGAGCGGCCCGTACAGGTGGCCGCGTTCGGCGAAGCGCTCGTAGAAGCCGTCGAGCGGTATCTCGTCGGCGCCTGCCGGCGGCCAGACGGCGAAGTCGTACGGGGTGTGCGGCGCGGCGGTGCCGGTGGTGAGCAGGCCCTCGGCGTGCAGCGTCCACGGCTGGTCGGTGTCCGCGTCCTCGGCCCGTGCGTGCACGGTCAGGGCGCGGGCACCGGAGGCGTCGGGTGCCTGAACCCGCAGCTGTATGCGTACGGCGCCGCGTTCGGGCAGGGTGAGCGGGGTGAGGATCGTCAGCTCTTCCACCTGGTCGCAGCCGGCGTGTTCGGCGGCGTGCAGGGCCAGGTCGAGGAAGCCGGTGGCCGGGAACAGGGCGGTGCTGGTGAGCGCGTGGTCGGCGAGCCAGGGGTGGGTGCGCAGTGACAGGCGGCCGGTGAACAGGAAGGCGTCGCCGCCGGCGAGTTCGACGGCCGCGCCGAGCAGGGGGTGTGTGGCGGAGCCGAGTCCGGCCGAGCTCACGTCGCCCAGCAGGACGGGCGGCCTGGGCCAGAACCGCTGGCGCTGGAAGGCGTACGTCGGCAGGGCCACGGCGTGGGCGCCGGTGGCGTCGAAGGCGTGGGCCCAGGCGACCGTGACGCCCTTGACGAACGCCTGGGCCAGGCCGGTGAGCAGGGCGTCGCGTTCGTCGCGGTCCTTGCGCAGGGTGGGCACGAAGAGCATCTCGTCGCCGCCCTGGACGGCGGACTGGGCCAGGGCGGTGAGGGTGCCGTCGGGGCCGATCTCGATGAAGCGGCGGACGCCGCGCTCCTCCAGCCACCGCACCCCGTCGGCGAACCGCACGGCCTGCCGGACGTGGCGCACCCAGTACTCCGGGGACTCCAGCTCTCCTGCGGCGGCGGCCTGTCCGGTCACGTTCGAGACGACCGCGATACGGGGCTCGCCGTAGGTGATGCTCTCGGCGACCGTGCGGAATTCCTCCAGCATCGGTTCCATCAGCGGGGAGTGGAAGGCGTGGCTGACGCGCAGGCGTGAGGTGCGGCGGCCCAGGGCCGCCACCTCGCCCGCGACCGCCTCGGCCACCGACTCCACACCCGAGATCACCACCGAGCGGGGTCCGTTGACCGCCGCAATGGACACCTCCGTCTCGCGGCCTTCCAGCAGCGGGAGAACCTCGTCCTCGGAGGCCTCGACGGCGAACATCGCGCCGCCGGGGGGCAGTTGCTGCATCAGGCGCCCGCGTGCCGACACCAGTCGGCAGGCGTCTTCGAGCGACAGCACCCCGGCCACGTGGGCGGCGGCCAGTTCGCCGATGGAGTGGCCGACCAGGAAGTCGGGGCGCACCCCCCACGACTCGACGAGGCGGAACAGCGCCACCTCGATCGCGAACAGGGCGGGCTGGGTCCAGGCGGTGTTGTTCAGCAGGCCGGCGTCCGTGCCGAAGACCACGTCCGTCAGGCCGTCGTCCAGGTGGGCGCAGACCGCGTCGAAGGCTTCGGCGAACGCGGGGAAGGACTCGTACAGTTCACGGCCCATGCCGAGGCGCTGGGCGCCCTGGCCGGAGAAGAGGAAGGCGAGTTTGCCCTCGCCGCGGGCGGAGCCGGTGACCGTGGACGGGTGGGTCTCGTCCTCGGCCAGCGCCCGCAGGCCGGTCACGAGTGTGTCGCGGTCGGCGCCGAGGACGACGGCGCGGTGTTCGAAGACCGAGCGGTGCGCCGCGAGGGACAGGCCCACGCCGGCGGGGTCGGCCTCGGGCTGTTGCAGGACGTGGGTGAGGAGTTGGGCCGCCTGTGCGCGCAGGGCCGTGCGGCTGCGTGCGGTGACGACCCAGGGCCAGGTGCCGTCCGTGGAGACCGGTTCGGTGTCGGCCGGTGCGCTCTCCTCCTGGGTGGCGGCTTCGATGATGACGTGGGCGTTGGTGCCGCTGATGCCGAAGGACGACACTCCGGCGCGGCGGGGGTGTCCGGCCCCGTCGGCGGGCCAGCCGACGGCCTCGGTCAGCAGCCGGACATCACCCGCCTCCCCAGTCCACGTGGGTGGAGGGTTGGTCGACGTGCAGGGTGGGCGGCAGGATCTCGTTCTGCAGGGCCAGGACCATCTTGATGACACCCGCCACCCCGGCGCCGGCCTGGGTGTGGCCGATGTTCGACTTCACCGACCCCAGCCACAACGGCCGCCCCTCCGGCCGCTCCTGGCCGTAGGTCGCCAGCACCGCCTGGGCTTCGATCGGGTCACCGAGGGTGGTGCCGGTGCCGTGCGCCTCCACCACATCCACCTCCGCCGCCGCGACGCCCGCGTCGGCGAGGGCCGCGCGGATCACCCGCTGCTGCGCGGGCCCGTTGGGAGCGCTCAGACCGTTGGACGCACCGTCCTGGTTGACCGCCGAGCCGCGGACCACGGCCAGCACGGGGTGGTGGTTGCGGCGGGCGTCGGAGAGGCGTTCCACCAGGAGCATGCCGCCGCCCTCGGAGAAACCGGTGCCGTCCGCCGCGTCCGCGAACGCCTTGCACCGGCCGTCCGCGGCCAGACCCCGCTGGCGGCTGAAGTCGACGAACAGGCCGGGCGAGGCCATGACGGTGACGCCGCCGGCGAGGGCGAGGTCGCACTCGCCGGTGCGCAGGGACTGGATCGCGAGGTGCAGGGCGACCAGGGAGGCCGAGCAGGCGGTGTCGACGGTGACCGCCGGGCCCTCCAGGCCGAAGGTGTAGGAGAGCCGGCCGGAGACGACGCTGGCGGCGTTGCCCGTCAGCATGTAGCCCTCGAAGTCCTCCTGGGAGGCGGCGAGCATGCCGGTGTAGTCCTGGCCGTTGGTGCCGGCGAAGACGCCGGTGCGGCTGCCGCGCAGGGTCGCGGGGTCGATCCCGGCCCGCTCGAACGCCTCCCAGGAGACCTCCAGCAGCAGGCGCTGCTGCGGGTCCATCGCGACGGCCTCGCGGGGCGAGATGTTGAAGAACCCCGGGTCGAAGCCGCTGGCGTCGTTCAGGAAGCCGCCGGTGCGGGTGTAGACGCTGCCGGGCTTTCCGGGCTCGGGGTCGTAGAGGGCGTCCAGGTCCCAGCCGCGGTCCTCGGGGAAGGGCACGAGTCCTTCCCCGCCGTCGATCAGCATGCGCCACAGCTGTTCGGGGGTGCGTACGTCGCCCGGGAAGCGGCAGCCCATGGCGACGATGGCGATCGGCTCGTCGTCGCGCGGGGCTGCGGGGGGCGGGGCGCTGCCGGTGGCGGCGGGCTGTTCCTCGCCGGCGAGTTCGGCAAGGAGGTGGGCGGCGAGTGCGGAGCAGGTCGGGTGGTCGAAGACGAGGGTGGCGGGCAGCCGCAGGCCGGTGATGCGGTTCATGCCGTTGCGCAGTTCGACGGCGCTGAGGGAGTCGATGCCCAGGTCGGTGAAGGGCAGGGCCGGTTCGACCGCTTCGGCGGACGGGTAGCCCAGGACATTGGCGACGTAGGAGCGCACGACGTCCAGGACGGCGTCGGCGCGGTCGTAGCCGGGCAGCTGGGCCAGGTGGGCACGGAGCGAGGAGGAGTCGGCCGCGGGGGCGTCGGCCTGCTGGGCGCGGGCGGTGTCCAGGGCGCGGCGGGCGGCGGGCAGTTCGTCGAGGAGGTGGCTGGGGCGCGGTCCGGTGAAGGAGGGCGCGTAGGTGTCCCAGCGCAGGTCGGTGACGGTGACGGTGGTGTCGTCGCCGTCGAGGGCCCGGCCGAGGGCGTCGCAGGCGGACCGGGTGTCCATGGGGTGGACGCCGTAGCGGCGCATGCGCTCGCCCGCGGTGTCGCCGACCATGCCGCCCTCGGCCCACAGGCCCCAGGAGACGGCGGTGGCGGGCAGGTTCTGGGAGCGGCGGTGCTGGGCGAGGGCGTCCAGGAAGGCGTTGCCGGGGGCGTAGTTGCCAAGACCGGCGCCGCCGAGGACGCCCGCGGTGGAGGAGAACAGGACGAAGGCCGACAGGTCCAGGTCGCGGGTCAGTTCGTGGAGGTGGAGCGCGGCGGTGGCCTTGCCGCGCAGGACGGGGTCCATGCGGTCGGGGGTCAGGGAGTCGATGACGCCGTCGTCGAGGGAGCCGGCGGCGTGGAACACGGCGTCCAGGGGGCGGTCGGCGGGGATCGAGGCGAGCAGGGTGTGCAGGGCGTCCTGGTCGGCGGCGTCGCAGGCGGCGAGGGTGACGTCGGCGCCGAGGGCGGTGAGTTCCTCGCGCAGTTCGGCCGCGCCGGGGGCGTCGGCGCCGCGGCGGCTGGTGAGGATCAGGTGGGTGGCGCCGCGTTCGACGAGCCAGCGGGCGAGGTGGCCGCCGAGGGCGCCGGTGCCGCCGGTGACCAGGACGGTGCCGCGCGGGCGCCAGGTCCGGGTGGTGGGTGCGAGGGGGGCGGCGGCGTGGACCAGGCGGCGGCCGAAGGTGCCGGAGGGCCGGATCGCGATCTGGTCCTCGCCGCCCGGGGCGGCGAGCACGGCGCACAGGCGGGTGCCGGCGCGGGTGTCGAGGGCGGCGGGCAGGTCGATCAGGCCGCCCCAGCGTTCGGAGTGTTCCAGGGCGGCGACCCGGCCCAGGCCCCAGACGAGCGCCTGGGCGGGGCCGGTGACGGTTTCCGAGGCGGTGACGGCGACGGCGCCGCGGGTGGCGCACCACAGCGGGGCGTCGATACGGGTGTCGCCGAGGGCCTGCAGGAGTGCGAGGGTGCCGGCGAGGCCGTGCGGGACGGACGGGTGGGCGGGGTGCGGGCGTTCGTCGAGGGCGAGCAGGGACAGTACGCCCGCCACCGCCGGAGCGGCCGCGGCGGCACCGTCCCCGTCCGCGTCCCCGGTGGCGAGGGCGGCGGTGAGCAGGGCGGCGAGGCCGGCGCGGTCGGTGCCGCCGTCGGGGACGGTGACCAGGCGGGTGTCGCGGGCACCGCCGCCGGTCAGGGCCTCGCGGGCGGCGGCGGGAAGGTGGTCGTGGCCGTGGCCGGCCGTGCCGGCGGGGGCGATCACCAGCCAGGTGCCGGACAGGGCGCCCGCGGCGTTCTCGGTCAGCGGGGACCATCCGACGCCGTAGCGCCAGGACTCGGTGGTGGAGCGTTCGCGGCTGGTGCGGCGCCAGCTGGACAGGGCCGGCAGGAAGGTGCTCAGCGGGGCGTCGGCGGAGACGTCGAGGGCGTCGGCGAGGGCTTCCAGGTTCTCCTGGTCGACGGTCTCCCAGAAGCGGGACTCGACGGAGTCGGCGGTGAGGGAGCCGGACGCGGCGGCGTCGGCGGCCGCCTGCTCCCGGACGTTGGGCCAGTACCGCTGCCGCTGGAAGGGGTAGGTCGGTACGTCGACGCGGTGCGCGCCGGTGTGGGCGAAGACGGCGTTCCAGTCGACGGTGACGCCGTGGGCGTGGGCCTGGGCGACGGCGGTGAGGAACTGGTCGAGTCCGCCCTTGTCGCGGCGCAGGGAGTCCAGCACGGCGCCCTCGGTGCCGGTGTCCTCCAGGGTCTCGCGCAGGCCGACGGCGAGCACGGGGTGCGGGCCGACCTCCAGGAAGGTGCGGTGGCCCTCGGCGATCAGGCCGCGGACGGCCTCCTCGAAGCGGACGGTCTCGCGCAGGTTGGTGTACCAGTACTCGGGGTCCAGGGCGGTGGTGTCCTGCCACTGTCCGGTGAGGGAGGAGCGGAAGGGGATCTCCGCCTCCCGCGGCTCGATGCCGGCGAGGGCGTCGAGCACGTTCGCGCGGATCGGTTCGACCTGCGGCGAGTGGGAGCCGTAGTCGACGGCGACCTTGCGGGCGCGTACGCCGTCCTCGGTGAGGGCGGTGAACAGTTCGTCGAGCGCGGTGGCGTCGCCGGACACCACGACGGAGGCGGGTCCGTTGACGGCGGCGACGGCGAGGCGGTCGGCCCACGGGCTCATGCGCGCGCGGGTCTCGTCGGCGCTCAGCGGCACGGACATCATGCCGCCGCTGCCGGCGATGGAGACGATGGCCCGGCTGCGCAGGGCGACGACGCGGGCGCCGTCGTCGAGGGACAGGGCCCCGGCGACGCAGGCGGCGGCGATCTCGCCCTGGGAGTGGCCGACGACGGGCCGCGGGGGTGACGCCCAGGGAGCGCCACAGGCCGGCCAGGCAGACCATGACGGCCCACAGGGCGGGCTGGACGACGTCGACCCGGCCGAGGTCGGCGGCGTCCTGGTCGCCGCGCAGGACCGCGGTCAGGGACCAGTCGGTGTAGGGGGCGAGCGCGCGTTCGCAGTCGGCGACGAGGGCGGCGAACACGGGTGAGGCGGCGAGGAGTTCGCGGGCCATGCCGGTCCACTGCGCGCCCTGTCCGGGAAAGACCAGGACGGGTTCGGCGGTGCTGGGGGCGGTGGCGGAGACGATGCCGGGTCCGGTGACCGGGCCGCCCGCGGCGAGGGTGGCGAGTGCCTCGTCGAGGGCGTCGCGGCCGCCGGCGAGGACGGCGGCCCGGTAGGTGAAGGCCGGACGGGTGGTGGCCTGGGAGTAGGCGAGGTCGGTGAGGTCCTGGCCGGGGTGGGCGAGCAGGTGGGTGCGCAGGCGGGCGGCCTGGCCGCGCAGGGCGGCCTCGGTGCGGCCGGACAGCAGGGTGGGGACGACGGGCAGGGCGCCGGTGAAGACCCCGGCACCCGGGGCGGCCGGTTCGGCGGTGGCGGGGGCCGGTTCGCTGTCGGGGGCCTGTTCGACGATGACGTGGGCGTTGGTGCCGGACATGCCGAACGAGGAGACGCCGGCGCGGCGCGCGCGTCCGGTCTCGGGCCACTCCCGCTGCTCGGTCAGCAGTCGGACGTCGCCCGCGCTCCAGTCGACGTGCGGGGTGGGCGTGTCGGCGTACAGGGTGCGCGGCAGGACGCCCTCGCGGATCGCCATGACCATCTTGATGACGCCGCCGACACCCGCGGCGGCCTGGCTGTGGCCGATGTTCGATTTCAGGGAGCCCAGCCACAGCGGCCGGTCGGCGGGCCGGTCCTGGCCGTAGGCCGCGATGAGGGCCTGTGCCTCGATCGGGTCGCCGAGGGTGGTGCCGGTGCCGTGCGCCTCGACGGCGTCGACCTCGGCCGGGGCCAGGCCGGCGGAGGCGAGGGCCTGGCGGATCACCCGTTGCTGCGAGGGGCCGTTGGGCGCGGTCAGGCCGTTGGAGGCGCCGTCCTGGTTGAGGGCGGAGCCGCGGAGCACGGACAGCACCGGGTGGTGGTTGCGGCGGGCGTCGGAGAGCCGTTCGAGGACGATCATGCCGACGCCCTCGGCCCAGCTGGCGCCGTCGGCGTCCGCGGAGAACGGCTTGCAGCGGCCGTCCGGGGCGAGCGCGCGCTGGCGGCTGAACTCGATGAGGGAGCCGGGGGTGGACATCACGGTCACCCCGCCGGCGAGTGCGAGGGAGCACTCGCCCTGGCGCAGCGCCTGGGCGGCGAGGTGGAGGGCGACGAGGCTGGAGGAGCAGGCGGTGTCGACGGACACCGCGGGGCCCTCCAGGCCGAGGGCGTAGGAGATGCGGCCGGACAGCACGCTGGGCGAGTTGCCGGTGCCGACGTAGCCCTCGAAGTTGTCGTCGGCGGCGGCCAGGATCGTGACGTAGTCCTGGTAGGTGACGCCGGCGAAGACGCCGGTGCGGCTGCCGCGCGCGGTGGTCGGGTCGATGCCGGCGCGTTCCAGGGCCTCCCAGGACGTCTCCAGCAGCAGGCGCTGCTGGGGGTCCATGGCGAGGGCCTCGCGGGGGCTGATGGCGAAGAACGACGGGTCGAACTGGCTGGCGTCGTGGAGGAATCCGCCCTCGCGGGTGTAGACGGTGCCGGGGTGGTCGGGGTCCGGGTGGTAGAGGGTCTCGGGGTGCCAGTTGCGGTCGGTGGGCAGCGGCGAGATGCCGTCGGCGCCGGCGACGACGAGGTCCCACAGGTCTTCGGGGCTGCGGACGCCGCCGGGGTAGCGGCAGGCCATGCCGACGATGACGATCGGGTCGTCGTCGACGGGCACCGGGCGGTGCGCGGTGCCGTCGTGCTGGGCGGTGCCGAACAGGTCGGCGCCGAGGTGCTGGGCGAGCGCGTTCGGGGTGGGGTGGTCGAAGACCAGGGTGGCCGGGAGGGCCACGCCGAGCGCGTCGGAGAGCTGGTTGCGCAGTTCGACGGCGGTGATCGAGGTGAAGCCGAGGTCGGCGAAGGAGCGGGCCGCCTCGACGTCGGCGGGGCCGTCGTAGCCGAGGACGTCCGCGACCCGGGCGCGCACGGTGGCGAGCAGGGCGCGGGTCCGTTCGGCCTCGGGCCGGCCGGCCAGCCGCTCCAGCATGCTGCCGGGCTGCTGCGCGCGGGCCGCGGCGCGGCGGGCGGGTGCCTGGGTGCGGGCCGGGGCCGGCTGCCCGGCGGCCGGGGCGGGGGCGGGGGTGGTGGTGGTCTGCGGGGCGAGGGTGCGCATCAGCAGGGAGGCGACGGTCAGGACGGGCTCGCCGATCGCGTCGGCGGCCTGCAGGGACAGGGTGTCGGGGCCGCTGCGGGAGAGGCGGACGCGCAGGGTGGTGGCGCCGGTGGCCTGCAGCGAGGCGTCGCCGAGGGAGAACAGGACGCGGCCGTCGCCGAATCCGTCGAAGATGCCGAGGCCGAGCGGGTGCAGGGCCGCGTCCAGCAGCGCCGGGTGCAGGTCGAAGCGTCCGGCCTCCGTCCCGGCGCTCTCGGGCAGGGCGACTTCGGCGTAGACGTCCTCGCCGCTGTGCCAGGCGGCCTTGAGTCCTTGGAAGACGGGGCCGTAGTCGAGTCCGGCCGCGGCGAGGCGCTCGTAGACGCCGTCGACGTCGAGGGGTTCGGCGCCGGCGGGCGGCCAGAGCGTGAAGTCGGGCGTGGCCGCGGGGGTGTGGTCGGGCTGCCGGGCGCTCAGGATGCCGCCGGCGTGCCGGGTCCAGGGGCCGTCGGCGCCCGGGGTCTCGGTCCGGCCGTACACGCCGAAGGTGCGCGAGCCCAGCGCGTCGGGCTCCTCGACGCGGACCTGGAGGTGGACGCCGCCCTGTTCGGGCAGGACGAGCGGGGCTTCGAGGACGAGGTCGCGGACGTGCCCGCAGTCGGTGTGGGCACCGGCGCGCAGGGCGAGTTCGAGGAACGCGGTGGACGGCACCACGAGGGATCCGCTCACGCGGTGGGCGGCGAGCCAGGGCTGCGAGCGCACCGACAGGCGTCCGGTGAGGACGACGGCGTCGCCCGTGGCCGGCGGGACGACGGCGGCCAGCAGCGGGTGGTCGGCGGCGAGGAGTCCCGCGGCGGACGGGTCGCCGGAGACGGCCGGTACGTCGAGCCAGTAGCTCTGGTGCTGGAAGGCGTAGGTGGGCAGCTGCGCGGGCCGGCCGCCGGGGGCGGGGGTGTCCAGGCAGGCAGGCCAGTCGACCGGGACGCCGCGGGTGAACAGGGCGCCCAGGGCGGTCATGAGGACGGCCGGTTCGGGGCGGTCCTCGCGCAGTGCGGGCACGGCGAGGTGGCCGGGGCTCTGCCAGCAGCCCTGGGCGAGGGTGGTGAGGGTGGCGTCGGGGCCGAGTTCGAGGTAGTGCTCGACGCCGGCCCTCTCCAGCCAGGCGATGCCGTCGGCGAAGCGGACCGCCTGGCGGACGTGGCGCACCCAGTACTCGGGCGAGCCGAGTTCCGCGGCGGTGACGGGTTCGCCGGTCACGTTGGAGACGACGGGGATGCGCGGCTCGCCGTAGTCCACGCTCCGGGCGACGGCCCGGAAGTCGGCCAGCATCGGTTCCATGCGCGGCGAGTGGAAGGCGTGGCTGACGCGCAGCCGGGTGGTCTTGCGGCCCTGGCCCGCGAAGTGTGCGGCCACTTCGAGTACGGCGTCCTCGTCGCCCGCGATCACCACGGACCGGGGGCCGTTGAGGGCGGCGAGGCCGACCTCCTCGTCCCGGCCGGCCAGCAGGGGCAGCACCTCGTCCTCGGCGGCCTGCAGCGCGACCATGGCGCCGCCCTCGGGCAGGGCCTGCATGAGCCGGCCCCGGGCGGCGACCAGCCGGCAGGCGTCGGGCAGCGAGAGGACTCCCGCGACGTGCGCGGCGGCCAGTTCACCGACGGAGTGGCCCAGCAGGTGGGCGGGCCGTACGCCCCAGGACTCGACGAGACGGAACAGCGCGACCTCGACGGCGAACAGGGCGGGCTGCGCGTAGGCGGTGCGGTCGAGGAGGGCGGTGTCGTCGCCGAGGACGACCTCGCGCAGCGGCTGCTCCAGCTGGCCCTCGAAATGGGCGCACACGGCGTCGAAGGCGTCCGCGTAGACGGGGAAGGCGTCGTAGAGGCCGCGGCCCATGCCGGGCCGCTGGGTGCCCTGGCCGGCGAACAGGAACGCGGTGCTGCCCTCGGTCAGGGTGTCGCCGGTGACGGCGTCGGTGGACGGTTCGCCCGCGGCGACGGCGGTGAGGCCGCGCAGCAGCCGGTCGGGTCCGGCTGCCGCGACCACGGCCCGGTGTTCGAAGGCGGAGCGGGTGGTCACCAGGGCGCGGGCGATGCCGGCGGCGTCGAGGCCGGGGTGCTCCTCGACATGGGCCAGGAGGCGTGCGGCCTGGCCGCGCAGGGCGGCGGCGGTGCGGGCCGACAGGATCCACGGCGTCACCGCTTCGGCGGCCGGCCGGGCGGGCGCGTCCTGCGTGTGCTGCGGGGCCTGCGGGGCCTGTTCGATGACGACGTGGGCGTTGGTGCCGGACACGCCGAAGGCGGAGACACCGGCGCGGCGCGGGCGGCCGGTCTCGGGCCAGGCTGCCTGCTCGCCCAGCAGCCGGACCGCTCCGGCGGACCAGTCGACGCGCGAGGAGGGCTCGTCGGCGTGCAGGGTCCGCGGGAGGACGCCCTTGTCGAGGGCGAGGACCATCTTGATGATGCCCGCGGCGCCCGCGGCGGCCTGGGTGTGGCCGATGTTCGACTTCACCGAGCCCAGCCACAGCGGCCGGTCGGCGGGCCGGTCCTGCCCGTAGGTGGCCAGCAGCGCCTGCGCCTCGATGGGGTCGCCGAGGACGGTACCGGTGCCGTGCGCCTCGACGGCGTCCACCTCGGCCGGGGCGAGGCCCGCGGAGGCGAGGGCGGCCCGGATGACGCGCTGCTGCGCGGGCCCGTTGGGGGCGGTGAGACCGTTGGAGGCACCGTCCTGGTTGACGGCGGTGCCGCGGACGACGGCCAGGACCCGGTGGCCGTGGCGGCGGGCGTCGGAGAGCCGCTCGACGACGAGCACACCGACCCCTTCCGACCAGCCCGTGCCGTCGGCGCCGTCGGAGAAGGCCTTGCAGCGGCCGTCGGGGGCCAGGCCCCCCTGGAGGCTGAACTCGACGAAGGCGCCGGGGTTGGCCATGACGGTGACACCGCCGGCCAGGGCGAGGTCGCACTCGCCGCTGCGCAGGGACTGCACGGCCAGGTGCAGGGCCACCAGCGAGGAGGAGCAGGCGGTGTCGACGGTGACCGCGGGGCCCTCCAGGCCGAGCGCGTAGGCGACCCGGCCGGAGACGACACTGCCGGCGCCGCCGGTCAGCAGGTGTCCGCCGAGGCCTTCGGGGATCTCCGTCAGACCCGAGCCGTAGCCGGAGCTCCCGGCGCCGACGAAGACACCGGTCCGGCTGCCCTTCAGGCTGCCCGGGGCGATACCGCCGCGTTCCAGGGCCTCCCAGGACGTCTCCAGGATCAGCCGCTGCTGCGGGTCGATCGCGAGGGCCTCGCGGGGGCTGATCCCGAAGAACGGCGCGTCGAAGCCGGACGCCTCCTTCAGGAAGCCGCCCGAGCGGGTGTCGCTGGCCGCGAGGAGGGTCTCCAGGTCCCAGCCGCGGTCCTCGGGGAAGGCGGAGACCGTCTCCAGACCGCCGGAGACGATCCGCCACAGGTCCTCGGGGCCCGCCACGCCGCCCGGCAGACGGCATCCCATGCCGACGATGACGACGGGGTCGGTGTCGGTGTCGGCGGCCGCCGGGAGCCGCGGGGTGTCCTCGGCGGCGGCGCCGAAGAGTTCGTCGCGCAGCCGGGCCGCGACGGCCAGCGGCGTCGGGTGGTCGAAGACGAGCGTGGACGGCAGCGCCACCCCGGTGGTGCCGGTGAGTTCGTCGCGCA
>NZ_JBWDPA010000007.1:0-85590 GCF_056270325.1 Streptomyces sp. RLA012
GGAGAAGAGGACGAACGCCGTCAGGTCGCGGTCCCGGGTCAGCTCGTCCAGGTGGCGGGCGGCGTCGACCTTGGAGCGGACGACCGTGTCGAACTGTTCGGGGGTGAGGCTGTCGAGGACGCCGTCGCCGAGGACACCGGCGGTGTGGACGACGGCGTCCACCGGGTGGTTCTCCAGCAGCTGGGTCACGGCCGTACGGTCCGTCATGTCGCAGGCGACCAGGGAGACTCGGGCGCCCAGGGCCGAGAGGTCGGCCTGCAGTTCGGCGGCGCCGGGTGCCTGTGCTCCGCGCCTGCTGGTGAGGACGAGGTGGCCGGCGCCGCGTTCGGCGGCCCAGCGGGCGACGTGGGCGCCGAGCGCGCCGGTGCCGCCGGTGATGAGGACCGTGCCGCTGGGCGTCCAGGGGGCGTCGGGTTCCTGGGTGAGGGGAACCAGGCGGCGGGCGAGGATGCCGCCGGTGCGGACGGCGACCTGGTCCTCGTCGGTGTCGGTGGCGGACAGCAGGGCGGCCAGCCGGGAGGCGGCGCGGCGGTCGAGTTCTTCCGGGAGGTCGATGAGACCGCCCCAGCGGTCGGGGTGTTCGAGTGCCGCCACCCGGCCCAGGCCCCAGACGGCGGCCTGGTCGAGGTGCGGCGGCGGGTCGGTGCGGCCCGCGGTGACCGCTTGCCGGGTGAGGGTCCACAGGGGTGCGGTGATGCCGGTGTCGCCGAGGGCCTGGACGAGGAGGGCGGTGGCCAGGGCGCCTTCGGGGGTTGCCGCGCGCTGTCCCGGGGCCAGGGCCAGGGTCGACACCACGCCGTTGACGGGGGCGTCTTCGGCGGCGGAGGCCAGCAGGCCGGCCAGTGTCGCGCGGTCGGCGCCGCTGGTGTGGGGCACGGTGACGAGGTCGGCGCCGCGTGCGGTCAGGGCCTCGGTCAGGGCGCCGTTCCAGCCGTCGTCGTCGAGGGCGGCCGGGGTGACGAGCAGCCAGCGGCCGGTCAGTCGTGCCTCGCCGGGCAGGCCGGCCACGGGGCGCCAGGTGACCTGGTAGTGGTGGCCGCCTTCGGCGGCGGCCGGTGCGGAGCCGTCGGCCCGGTAGGAGCGTTCGAGCCAGTAGCGGTCGCGCCGGAAGGCGTAGGTGGGCAGGTCGAGGGGCCGGGCGCCGGGGAGGAGGGCCGGCCACTCGGGTGTCCGGCCGTGTATGTGGAGGCGGCCGACGGCGGAGGTCAGGGCTTCGGCCTCGTCGCGGTCCTTGCGCAGGGCGGGGACGAAGAGCGTCTCGTCGCCGCCCGGGACGGCGGACTGGGCCAGCGCGGTGAGGGTGCCGTCCGGGCCGATCTCCACGAACCGTGTGACTCCGTGCCCGGCCAGCCAGTCGATGCCGTCGGCGAACCGTACGGCCTGCCGGACGTGGCGCACCCAGTACTCCGGGGACTCCAACTCCCCCGCGGCGGCCGCCTGTCCGGTCACGTTCGAGACGACCGCGATACGCGGCTCGCCGTAGGTGACGCTCTCGGCGACCGTGCGGAAATCGTCGAGCATCGGTTCCATCAGCGGGGAGTGGAAGGCGTGGCTGACGCGCAGGCGTGAGGTGCGGCGGCCGGACGCGGACAGTTCCTCCGCGACCGCTTCGGCCACGGCCTCGGCACCCGAGATCACCACTGAGCGGGGTCCGTTGACCGCCGCGATGGACACCTCGGACTCGTGGCCCTCCAGCAGCGGCGTGACCTCGTCCTCGGAGGCCTCGACGGCGAACATCGCACCGCCGGAGGGCAGTTGCTGCATCAGGCGCCCGCGTGCCGACACCAGACGGCACGCGTCTTCGAGCGACAGCACCCCGGCCACATGGGCGGCGGCCAGTTCGCCGATGGAGTGCCCGACCAGGAAGTCGGGGCGTACCCCCCACGACTCGACGAGGCGGAACAGGGCCACCTCGATGGCGAACAGGGCGGGCTGCGCCCACTCCGTCCGGTTCAGCGCCTCCGCATCCGTACCGGAAACCACACCCGTCAGATCGCCGTCCAGGTGTGCGCAGACGGCGTCGAAGGCCTCGGCGAACGCGGGGAAGGACTCGTACAGTTCACGGCCCATGCCGAGGCGCTGGGCGCCCTGGCCGGAGAAGAGGAAGGCGAGTTTGCCCTCGCCCTTCGCCGGGCCGGTGAGGACGCGGTCGGTGGCCCTGCCCTCGGCGAGTGCGGCGAGGCCGGTCAGCAGGTCCGTGCGGTCGGTGCCGAGGAGTGCGGCGCGCTGCGGGAGCGCGGTGCGGGTGGTGGCGAGGGAGAAGGCGAGGTCGTAGAGGTCCGTGTCGGGGTGGTCGGTGAGGTGGGTGGCGAGGCGTGCGGCCTGTTCGCGCAGGGCGTCCTCGTCGCGGCCCGAGAGCACCCAGGGCAGCAGGGGCAGTTCGGCGCGGGCGGGGGCGGGGGTCTCGGCGGCCGGTTCGGTGGCGGGGCTCTGCTCGCCGTCGGGGTTCTGCTCGCCGTCGGCGGCCTCGGTGGCGGGGGCCTGCTCGATGACGGCGTGGGCGTTGGTGCCGGAGACGCCGAAGGCGGAGACGGCGGCGCGGCGGGGGCGGTCGGTCTGCGGCCAGTCGACGGACTCGGCCAGCAGCTGGACGTTGCCGGCGGTCCAGTCGACGTGGGAGGACGGCCGTTCGACGTGCAGGGTGGGCGGCAGGACGCCGTGCCGCAGTGCCAGGACGGTCTTGATGACGCCGACGACGCCGGCGGCGGCCTGGGTGTGGCCGATGTTGGACTTGGCGGAGCCGAGCCACAGGGGGCGGTCGGCGTCGCGGCCCTGGCCGTAGGTGGCCAGCAGGGCCTGGGCCTCGATGGGGTCGCCGAGCGCGGTGCCGGTGCCGTGGGCCTCGACGGCGTCGACCTCGGTGGCGGGGACGCCGGCGTTGGCGAGGGCGGCGAGGATGACGCGTTGCTGGGAGGGGCCGTTGGGGGCGGTGAGGCCGTTGGAGGCGCCGTCCTGGTTGACCGCGCTGCCGCGGACGACGGCGAGGACCTGGTGGCCGTTGCGGCGGGCGTCGGAGAGGCGCTCGACGACGATCATGCCGACGCCCTCGGACCAGCCGGTGCCGTCCGCGTCCTCGGAGAAGGCCTTGCAGCGGCCGTCGGAGGCCAGGCCGCCCTGGTGGCCGAACTCGATGAAGGCGCCGGGGCTCGACATGACGGTGACGCCGCCGACGACGGCGAGCTCGCACTCGCCGGAGCGCAGCGACTGTGCGGCCAGGTGGAGGGCGACGAGGGAGGAGGAGCAGGCGGTGTCGACGGTGACGGCGGGGCCTTCGAGCCCCAGCGCGTAGGCGACGCGGCCGGAGACGACGGACATGGAGTTGCCGGTCAGCAGGTGGCCGCGGACGTCGTCGGGGACTTCGCGCAGTCCGCTGCTGTAGCCCTGGTCGCTGCATCCGACGAAGACGCCGGAGCGGCTGCCGCGCAGGGTGGCGGGGTCGATGCCCGCGCGTTCGAAGGCCTCCCAGGTCGCTTCCAGCAGCAGGCGCTGCTGGGGGTCCATGGCGAGGGCCTCGCGGGGCGAGATGCCGAAGAAGGCGGGGTCGAAGCGGTCGGCGTCGAAGACGAAGCCGCCCTGGCGGCGGTCGCCGCCGGTGGCCGTGTCGGCGGCGAGGTCCCAGCCGCGGTCGGCGGGCCAGTCCGTCACCGCGTCGGCTCCGGACAGGAGCAGGTCCCAGAAGTCCTCGGGCGAGCGGACACCTCCGGGCAGGCGGCAGCTCATGCCGACGACGGCGATGGGCTCGTTGTCCCTGGACTCCAACTGGCGCAGCCTGCGCCGGGTTTCGTGCAGGTCGACGGTGAGCCGCTTGAGGTAGTCCCGAAGCCGCGCTTCATTCGTCATGGACGCCCCATGCTGTTGTGGTGACGGAACGGTCGCACCGCGAGGGGGCCCGTGCCGGTGGCCGGGAGAGCCGGCGGGCACCTGGCCCTGTGCTGTTTCACCTCGTGCGGCTTGGACAGCATGTCGCGCGGCCGGGCCGTTTTCCGGCCCTGGCCGGGTTGTCTGGGGAAACCCTTGGAAATCATCACCGCAGGCCCGGGACGTGGTCGCGGGCCGTCGCCGCGGGCGCCGGGCGGGTGGGGCGGTGAAGGCCAAAAGGCCGCCCACAGGGCGGCCTTCGGGGGTGGTGACGGGGGTCGGTGCGGGGGGCGGCGGGGGCTCAGTTGTACGGCGGTGGGGCGCCCTTCTCCAGGACGGTGCGCAGGGCGGCGAAGGCCTCCTGCAGGGCGGTGAGCGCCTCGCCGATGCGCCAGGCCGAGCGGTCCCGGGGGCCGACGGTGTTGGAGACGGTGCGGATCTCCAGTACGGGGGTGTCGTGGGCGGCGGCGGCCTCGGCGACGCCGAAGCCCTCCATGGCCTCGGCCCCGGCGCCGGGGTGTGCCTGGGCCAGGGCGTGGGCGCGCTCGGCGGTACCGGTCGCGGTGGAGACGGTCAGCACGGGCGCGTGGGCGGCGCCCAGGGCGCGGGCCACGGCCGTGGCGAGGTGGGGCGGGCAGGGGTGGACGCTTCGGCCGAAGCCGAGGGTGTCGACGGGAAGGAAGCCCTCCGGGGAGTCGGCGCCGAGGTCGGCGGCGACGATGCGGTCGGCGACGACGACGGCGCCGACGGGTGCGTGCGGTCCGAAGCCGCCGCCGATGCCGGCGGCGACGACGAGGTGGTAGGGATCGCCGTGCAGGGCCGCGGCGGTCAGGGCCGCGCCGGTGGCGGCCGCGGCGGCGGCCGGTCCGACGCCCGCGGCGAGCAGGTCGGCGCGCAGCGGCCCGGGGGCGAAGCCGTCGCCGGTGCGTTTGAGGACATGGCCGGGCAGGGTGTGTTCGGTGGTGGCCGCGGCGGGGTCCAGTCCGCGGGCGGCGGCCTCGCGTTCCGCGGTGACGGCGGTCACCACGAGCAGCCGGACGGGGGTCATGAGGAGATCTGTACGCGGCCGTGGTCGCCGATGACGAACCGGTGGGTGGCGGGCAGGCGCGGGGCGAGGGTCACCTGGACGTTGCGTCCGATGAGGGAGGCCTCGACGCGGCGGATGCGGTCGAAGGAGGAGTCCCGCAGCACGATGGAGAACTCGATCTCGCTGCCGGTGATGCGGCAGTTCTCGGCGACGGAGGTGGAGGGGCCGATGTAGGAGTCGGTGATGACGCTGCCGGCGCCGATGACGGCGGGACCGACGATGCGCGAGCGGCGGACCTCGGTGCCGGCCTCGATGCGGACGCGTCCGATGATTTCGCTGGCCTCGTCGACGTAGCCGTCGATGCAGGTCTCCAGGCGTTCCAGGAGCGTGCGGTTGACCTCCAGCATGTCGGTGACGTTGCCGGTGTCCTTCCAGTAGCCGGTGATCACGGTGGAGCGGACGGTGAGCTGCTGCTCGACCAGCCACCGCAGGGCGTCGGTGATCTCCAGTTCGCCGCGCGCGGAGGGCTTGATGGCGCGGACGGCGTCGTGGACGCGGGGGGTGAAGAGGTAGACGCCGGCGACGGCGAGGTCGCTGCGGGGGTGCTGGGGCTTCTCCTCCAGGTCGAGGACGTTGCCGTGGTCGTCGATGACGGCGACGCCGAAGGCGGTGGGGTCGGGGACGCGGGTGAGCAGGATCTGCGCGTCGCAGCGGTCCTTGCGGAACTCGTCGACGACGTCGGTGATCCCGTCCAGGACGAAGTTGTCGCCGAGGTACATGACGAAGTCGTCGTCGCCGAGGAAGGGCCGGGCGATGAGGACGGCGTGGGCGAGCCCGAGGGGTTCGCTCTGCGGGATGTAGGTGACGTGCAGGCCGAAGGCGGAGCCGTCGCCGACGGCGGCCCTGATCTCCTCGGCGGTGTCTCCGACGATGATGCCGACGTCCGTGATGCCGGCCGCGGCGATGGCTTCGAGGCCGTAGAAGAGGATCGGTTTGTTGGCGACAGGGACCAGTTGCTTGCTGGACGTGTGGGTGATCGGCCGCAGTCGCGTACCGGATCCCCCCGCGAGCACGAGAGCCTTCACAGTTCCATCCAGGTGACGAGGGTTGGCCGGCCGAGTGGCCGCCGGGGCGTCCACTGGGCCGTGTGGGTGGGCGGGCGGCCGGCGTCCGTGGCGCCGGCCGCCCGCCGGTCAGGCGCCGCCGAGTTCGCTCTCCAGGAAGCGGCGCAGTTCGTCGTCCGACACTTCGTCCGGGTGGCCGGCGCCGGCCGCCTCCCGTACGGAGGGTGCGGCGGCGTCGAGCTGTTCGAGCAGCCGCTGGAGCCGGCCGCGGAGTCCGTCGTGCAGTGCGGCGTCGGCCGGCAGCTGCTGGAACTCTCCTTCCATCTGGTCGAGCCGGGCCAGAACGGTTCCGCCGGCGGCGGGGTGCGTGCCGGGTGCGGTGTCGGGTGCGGGGGCCATCTTGGCCAGCAGGTGGTCGGCGAGTCCGGTGGGGGTCGGGTAGTCGAACAGCAGGGTGGCCGGGAGGCGGACACCGGTGAGGGAGCCGAGCCGGTTGCGCAGTTCGACGGCGGTCAGCGAGTCGTATCCGAGCTGCAGGAAGCCCTGTTCGGGGTCGATGGTGTCGGCCGTGTCGTAGCCCAGGACGAGGGCCGCCTGGGCGAGCACCGTGTCCAGGACGGCGCCGGCGCGCTCGTGTTCCGGCAGGGCCGCGAGGCGGTCGCGCAGGCTGTCGCCGGATTCCGGTGCCGTGCCGGCGGCGGCCGGGTGGCCGGCGCGGGCCACCCGCGGGGTGCGGGTGGTGAGGAGGTCGCGCAGCAGGTGCGGCGCTTCTCCGTCGGGGGCGCGCAGGGCGGCCGGGTTGAGGGCGGCCGGGGCGAGGAAGGCGTCCGGCGCGGCGAGTGCGGCGTCGAGCAGGGCGAGGGCGTCGGCGCTGTCCATGGGCTGGACGCCGCCGCGTTCGACCCGGCGCAGATCGGCCGTGCCGAGTTTTCCGGTCATGCCGCTGCGTTCGGCCCACAGGCCCCAGGCGAGGGACTGTGCCGGGTGTCCCTCGGCGCTGCGGCGGGCGGCGAGGGCGTCGAGGAAGGCGTTGGCCGCCGAGTAGTTGCCCTGTCCGACGCCGCCGAAGGTGCCGGCGAGCGAGGAGAACAGGACGAACGCGGCGAGGCCGCTGTCGCGGGTGAGTTCGTCGAGGTGCAGTGCGGAGTCGGCCTTGGCCCGCAGCACGGTGTCCAGCCGGTCGGGGGTGAGCGCCTCGACGATGCCGTCGTCGAGGACACCGGCGGTGTGCACGACGGCGCTCAGCGGGCGGTCGGCGGGGACGGCGGCGAGGAGCGCGGCGAGGGCGTCGCGGTCGGCGACGTCGCAGGCGGCGACCGTCACCTCGGCGCCGTGGCCGCGCAGTTCCTCGGTGAGTGCGTCCATGCCCTCGGCGTCGGCTCCGCGGCGGCTGACCAGGAGCAGGGAGCGGACCTCGTGCGCGGTGACGAGGTGGCGGGCCACCTGCCGGGCGAGCACTCCGGACGCCCCGGTGACCAGGACCGTGCCGGGGCCGGCGAGGCCGGTGAAGTCCCCGGCGGACACGTCCTGGGCGCGGGTCAGGCGCGGGGCGAGGGCGGCGGCGCCGCGCAGGGCGGTCTCCGGTTCGCCGCCGGCCAGCACCGCGGGCAGCAGGTCGAGGGAGGCGGCGAGGCCGTCGTGGTCGAGGAGGCCGAAGCGGCCCGGGTTCTCGGCCCCGGCCGCGCGGATCAGGCCCCATACGGCGGCCTGCGCCGGGTCGGTGGCCGCGGCGTCGGCCGGGCCGGTGGCCACGGCGTGGCGGGTGGCGAACACCAGCCGGGCCGGGGCGAACGTCTCCTCCCGCAGCCAGGCGACGGCCAGTTCGAGGGCCCGGTGGGTGGTGTGCCGGACGGCTTCGGCGCGGTCGGCGGCGCCGGCGGTCGCGGGCAGGGCGACCACCACCGTCGGCGGCATCGGCATGCCGACGGCGACGACGGCGCGCAGGGCGTCGAGGCTGTCGTGGCGGCTCACCCGGCCGGCGTCGGCGCCGGCCCGGGCCGCCAGGGTGTCGTCGGCGCCGACCAGGGCCACTGCCGGGGTGGTGCCGGACCGTGTCTGGGCGGGCGCCCACCGCACGCGGTAGAGGTCGCCCGCGCCGGCGGCGGGTGCCAGCCGGCTGCTGTCGACGGGGCGCAGGGCAAGTCCGGCGATGTCGGCGACGGGGGTGCCGGTGGCGTCGGCGACCTGGACGGCGTAGTGCTGGTTTCCCTGCGGGGCGAGGCGCACCCGCAGGGCGGCGGGCCCGGCCGCGGTCACCGACACGCCGGTGAAGGTGAACGGCAGGAGTGTGGGTCCGTCGGCGTCGGCGACGAGTGCCACGGTGTGCAGGGCGGCGTCCAGGAGCGCGGGGTGGACGGTGAAGTCCTCGGTGCGTTCGGGCTGTGCGCCGTCCTGCGGGGCGATCTCCGCGTACACCTCCTCGCCCAGGCGCCAGGCGGCGCGCAGGCCGCGGAAGGCGGGGCCGTAGGCGAAGCCGTTGTCGGCGATGCGGGTGTACAGCTCGGACACGTCGAGGGGTTCGGCGCCGGCGGGCGGCCAGAGGGCCGCGTCGAACGGTCCGGGGTGCTCGGCCTTCTCGTCGCTGAGCGTGCCCTCGGCGTGCCGGACCCAGGGCCGGGCCGTCTCGCCGTCCGTGCCCTGGGGCCGCGAGTGCACGGTCAGGGCGCGGGTCGCGGAGCCGTCGGAGGGGGCGACGGTGACCTGGAGCTGGACGGTTCCGGCGGCCGGCAGGACGAGCGGGGCTTCCAGGGTGAGGTCGGCGACCTGCGCGGCGCCGGCCCGTTCGCAGGCCTGGAGGGCGAGTTCGAGGAACGCGGTGCCCGGGAAGAGGACCACGTCGCCGAGCGCGTGGTCGCGCAGCCAGGGCTGGCGTTCCGCGGACACGGTGCCGGTGAGCAGCACCCCGTCCGAACCGGCCAGCGGTACGGCGACGTCGAGCAGCGGGTGCCCGGCGGGCTCCAGTCCGGCGCGGGCGACGTCGCGGATGCCGGTGGTGGCCTCCAGCCAGTACCGGGCCCGCTGGAAGGGGTAGGTCGGCAGGTCGGTGCGGCGTGCTCCCAGCGGGGCGAGCAGTTGGGCCCAGTCGGGCATGTGGCCGCGGGTGTGCAGCCGGGCGAGTGCGGTGGTGAGGGACTCGATCTCGTCGGTGTCGCGGCGCAGCAGCGGGACGAGGGTGGCCTCGCCGGTGACGCAGTCGCCGGCCATGGCGGTCAGTACGGCGCCGGGGCCGATCTCGACGTAGGTGGTGATGCCCTGTTCCTCCAGGGTGCGTACGCCGTCGTGGAAGCGGACGGCTTCGCGGACCTGGCGCACCCAGTAGGCGGGCTCACCGATCCCGTACTCGCCGGACCCGGGCTCACCGGTCCCGGGCTCGCCGGAGGGGCGGCCGGTGACGGCGGAGACGACGGGCAGGGTCGGTGTGCGGTGGTCGAGGTGTGCGGTGAGTGCGGCGAACTCGTCGAGCATGGGGTCCATGCGGGGTGAGTGGAAGGCGTGGCTGACGTTCAGGCGCCGGGTCTTGCGGCCCTGGGCGGCCAGCGCGTCGGCGACGGCGGTCACCGCGTCCTCGTCGCCGGAGACGACGGTCGCCAGGGGGCCGTTGAGGGCGGCGATCGCGGCCCTGCCCTCGTGGCCGGCGAGCAGTTCCCGCACCTCTTCCTCGGACGCCTGTACGGAGATCATGGCGCCGCCCTCCGGGAGGGCCTGCATGAGCCGGCCGCGGGTGGCGACCAGCAGGCAGGCGTCCTGAAGGGAGAGCACCCCGGCGACGTGCGCGGCGGCGATCTCGCCGACGGAGTGGCCAAGGACGGCGTCGGGCTTCAGGCCCGCGCTCTCCACGAGCCGGAACAGGGCGACCTCGACGGCGAACAGGCCTGCCTGGGTGTAGGCGGTCTGGTCCAGGAGTGCGGCCTCGGGCGTCCCGGCCGGGGCGAACAGGATGTCGCGCAGGGGGCGTTCGAGGTGGGTGTCCATGTGGGCGCAGACCGCGTCCAGGGCGTCGGCGAAGGCGTCGTGCGCGGCGTAGAGCCTGCGGCCGGTCTCGGGCTGCTGCGCGCCCTGTCCGGAGAAGAGGAACGCCACCTTGCCGGAGCGTGCCCGGTCCACCGCCAGGCGCGGGTGCTGGCGGCCCTCGGCGAGTGCGGTCAGGGCCTCGGTGAAGGAGCCGAGGTCGCCGGCGACGACCGCGGCGCGGTCCTCGAAGGCGGCCCGTGCGGTGGCCAGGGACAGGGCGATGTCGGCCGGGCTCGCGCCGTGCGGCGAGGCGAGGTGGTCGAGCAGGCGTGCCGCCTGCTCGCGCAGGGCGGCGGTGCCGCGGGCCGACAGCAGCCACGGGACGACGGGGGCGGCGGTGCCGGTGGCCGGTGCGGCCGCGGTACCGGACCCGGACCCGGGCTCGGTCTCAAGCTGGGGCTGGGGCTTGGACTCAAGCTGGGGCTTGGACTGCGGCTCCGGCTGGGATGCGGGCTGGGGTTCGGGTTCCTGGAGGATGACGTGGGCGTTGGTCCCGCTGACGCCGAAGGAGGAGACACCGGCGCGGCGCGGGCCCTGGCCCGGGGCCCACTCGCGTTCCTGGTCGAGCAGGCGTACCGCGCCCGAGGACCAGTCGATGTGCGGCGAGGGGTTCTCGGCGTGCAGGGTGCGCGGCAGGACGCCGTTGCGCATCGCCATCACCATTTTGATGATGCCGGCGACGCCCGAAGCGGCCTGGGTGTGGCCGATGTTGGACTTCAGCGCGCCCAGCCACAGCGGCCGCTCGGCGGGCCGGTCCTGCCCGTAGACCGCGAGGATCGCCTGCGCCTCGATCGGGTCGCCGAGCTTGGTGCCGGTGCCGTGCGCCTCGACGACGTCCACGTCGGCCGGGGAGAGTCCGGCGCCGGCGAGGGCCTGGCGGATGACGCGCTGCTGGGAGGGCCCGTTGGGGGCGGTGAGCCCGTTGGAGGCGCCGTCCTGGTTGACGGCCGTACCGGCGACCGTCGCCAGGACGGTGTGGCCGTTGCGGCGGGCGTCGGACAGGCGCTCCAGGAGCAGCAGACCGACGCCCTCGGCCCAGCCCGCGCCGTCCGCGTCGGCGGAGAACGCCTTGCAGCGGCCGTCGGGCGACAGGGCGCGCTGCCGGCTGAACTCGATGAAGGTGTTCGGTGTGGAGATCACGGTGACGCCGCCCGCGAGGGCGAGCTCGCACTCTCCCGAGCGCAGTGCCTGGACGGCCAGGTGCAGGGCGACCAGGGAGGAGGAGCAGGCCGTGTCCACGGTGACCGCGGGGCCTTCCAGGCCGAAGGTGTAGGCGATACGGCCGGAGGCGACGCTGCTCGCGCTGCCGGTGGCCAGATAGCCCTCCAGGCCGTCGGGGGCGCGGCGGGCCCGGCTGCCGTAGTCGTTGTAGTTGGAGCCGATGAAGACGCCGGCCTGGGTGCCGCGGACGAGTGCGGGGTCGATCCCGGCCCGCTCGAAGGCCTCCCACGACGTCTCCAGCAGCAGCCGGTGCTGCGGGTCGACGGCGACGGCCTCACGGGGTGAGATCCCGAAGAAGGCGGGGTCGAACCGGTCGGCGTCGTAGAGGAATCCGCCGTGGCGGGCGTAGGAGTGGCCGGGCTTGTCGGGGTCGGGGTCGTAGAGGCTCTCCACGTCCCAGCCGCGGTTGTCGGGGAAGGGTGTGATGGCGTCCGTGCCGTCGGCGACCAGGCGCCACAGTTCCTCGGGCGAGGTGACGCCGCCGGGGAAGCGGCAGCCCATGCCGACGATGACGACGGGGTCGTCGTCGACGGCGGTGTGCGGGAGGGCGGGCAGGCCCTCCGCCGCGACGGCGCTGTCGTCGCCGAACAGTTCGCTGTCGAGGTGGGCGGCGAGCGCCGCGGCCGAGGGGTGGTCGAAGGCCAGGGTGACCGGCAGGCGCAGCCCGGTCGCCTCGGCGAAGCGGTTGCGCAGTTCGACGGCGGTCAGCGAGTCGAGGCCGTGGATGGCCCGGTCCTCGGGCACGGCGTCGATGTCGGTGTGGCCGAGGACGGCCGCGGCCTGCCGGCGGACCTCCAGGCGCAGGGCCGCGCGGCGCTCGTCCGGGGCCAGCCCGCGCAGCCGTGCCACCAGCGGCGGCCCGTCCTGCGTCGCGGTGTCCTTGTCGGTGCTCTCGCCCGCGGCGGCGGCCCTGCGGGCCTCGGGGAACTCGCGCAGCGCGGCGAAGGCGCGGGCGGTGATCAGTTTCCAGTCGACGTCGGCGACGACGAGGAACTCCTCGTCCTGGTCGAGGGCCTTCTGGAGGGCGGACACCGCCAGTTCGGGGTCCATGGGCGGTACGCCGTCGCGGCGCAGCCGCTGGGCGACCTCCTCGCTGACCATGCCGCCCCCGGCCCAGGTGCCCCAGGCCACGGAGGTCGTCGGCAGGCCGTCGGCGCGCCGCTGGGCGGCGAAGGCGTCGAGGAAGGCGTTGGCGGCGGCGTAGCTGCCCTGGCCGGGTCCGCCGAGTGTGCCGGCCATGGAGGAGAACAGGACGAACGCGGAGAGGTCGAGGTGGCGGGTCGCCTCGTGCAGGGCCAGCGCGGCGTCCGCCTTGGGCCGCAGGACGCCGTGGGCGCGCTGCGGGGTGAGTGCGTCGATGACACCGTCGTCGATGATGCCGGCGGTGTGCACGACGGCGGTCAGGGTGCCGCCGCCGGGCAGGTCGTCGACCAGGCGGCGCACGGCCTCGCGGTCGGCGACGTCGCAGGCGACGACCGTGGCGGGGGTGCCCAGTTCGGCGAGTTCGGCGACGAGTCCGGCGGCGCCGGGGGCTTCGGGGCCGCGGCGGCTGACCAGTACCAGGTGCTCGGCGCCGCTGCGGGCCAGCCAGCGGGAGATGTGCCGGCCGAGGCCGCCGGTGGCTCCGGTGACCAGGACGGTGCCGCTGGGTGTCCAGGCCGGTCCGTCCGGGCGCGGGCCGTCGCCGGCCCGGACGAGCCTGCGGGCGAACAGGCCCGAGGGGCGCAGGGCGATGTGGTCCTCGTCGAGGTGTCCGGCCAGGGCGGCGGCGAGGCGGCGGCCGGCCCGTTCGTCCACGGTCTCGGGCAGGTCGATCAGGCCGCCCCAGCGCTGCGGGTACTCCAGCGAGGCGATCCGGCCCAGGCCCCAGCTCATGGCCTGCAGCGGGTGGTCCAGTACGTCGTTGCGGTGTACGGAGACCGCGCCGCGGGTGGCGCACCACAGGGGTGCGTCGAGGGAGGCGTCGCCGAGCGCCTGGAGCAGGGTGGTCATCAGGACCAGGCCGGTGGGCAGGGCGCCTTCGTCGGCCCAGGGGCGTTCGTCGAGGGCCAGCAGGGACAGGACGCCGTGCACGGGTCCGTGGGCGGCCTCTTCCCGCAGGAGGTCGGCGAGCCGCTCGCGTTCGGCCTCGCGGCCGCCGATGACGAGGGTGCGCAGGCCGGCGGCCCGTTCCCCGATCGCCGAGGTCACGCCGTGCACGAGTGCGCCGTCCTGGTGTCCCTCGGGGACGACGAGGAGCCAGGTGCCGTCGAGGGTCGTGGGGGACGCGCCCCGTTCGGGCTTGGGCCGCCAGGTGATGCGGTAGCGCCAGCTGTCGAGGGTGGAGCGTTCCTGCCGGCCCCGGCGCCAGGAGGACAGCGCCGGGACGACTTCGCCCAGGGACTGTACGTCGTCGATGCCGAGGGTCTGGGCGAGGGTTTCGACGTCGCCGTCCTCGACCGATGCCCAGAAGCCGTCGTCGGCCAGGTCGATGCCGCCGAACACGACGGGGTCGGCAAGGGAGGCGTTCTGTTCGGACGACTCCAGCCAGAAGTGCTGCCGCTGGAAGGCGTAGGTGGGCAGTTCGACCCGGTGCGGGGTGAGTCCCTCGAACACCGGGTTCCAGTCCACGTCCACGCCGCGCACCCAGGCCTCGCCCAGTGAGGTGTAGAACCGGGCCAGACCACCCTGGTCACGGCGCAGGGTGCCGGTCACCAGGGCGTCGGCGCCCGCTGCTTCGACGGTCTCGGCGACGGGGACGGTCAGTACGGGGTGCGGGCTCATCTCCAGGAACGCGCCGTGCCCGGCCGTCACCAACTCCCGTACCGCGGACTCCAGTTCCACCCGTCCGGCGCAGGTTGGTGTACCAGTACCCGGCATCGGTGACCGCTTCCTCGACCCAGCTGCCGGTGACGGTGGAGAAGAACGGCACTTCGGGTGTCCGGGGTGTGACCGGGCCCAGGACGTCCAGGAGTTCGTCGCGGATGGACTCCACATGCGCCGAGTGCGAGGCATAGTCGACCTCGACCCGGCGCACCCGCACCTCCCGCACCTCCGCGAGCTCCACCAGTTCATCCAGGGCGTCGGCATCGCCGGAGACCACCACCGAGGTCGGGCCGTTGACCGCGGCGACCGACACCCGGCCGCCCCAGCCCGCGATCAGCTCCTCCGCCCCGGTGCGGGGCAGGGCCACCGACACCATGCCGCCGCGTCCGGCCAGCGCGATGATCGCCCGGCTGCGCAACGCCACCACCCGGGCACCGTCGGCCAGGCTCAGCGCACCCGACACCACCGCGGCGGCGATCTCACCCTGCGAGTGGCCCACCACCGCGGCCGGACGTACTCCGTACGACTCCCACAGCGCCGCAAGCGACACCATCACCGCCCACAGCACCGGCTGCACCACATCCACCCGCTCAAAACCCGGAGCACCCTCCACGCCCCGCACCACATCCACCAACGACCAGTCCACGAAAGCGTCCAAAGCTGCCGCGCACTCGCCGAACCGCGCCGCGAACACCGGTGACGAGTCCAGCAGTTCCACCGCCATGCCCACCCACTGCGCACCCTGCCCCGGGAACACGAACACCGAGTCGATGTCCTCGCCGGGGTTGTGGGTGGTGCCGCGGACGAGTGCGGGGGTCGCCTCGCCGTCGGCGAGGGAGGTGAGGGCGGCCAGGAGTTCGTCGCGGTCGGTGCCGACGACGACGGCGCGTTCTTCCAGGGCGGCGCGTCCGGTCGCCAGGGAGTGGGCGACGTCGACGGCGCCGGGGTCGCTGTCTGTGAGGGCGGACACGAGCCGGTCGGCCTGGGCCTTGAGGGCCTTGTCCGAGCGGGCCGTGACGAGCCAGGGGACGGCCGGGCCGTCCGCCGTGGGGGCGGGCCGCGGTGCGGCTCCGGTTTCCGGCTGCTCGATGACGATGTGGGCGTTGGTGCCGCTGACGCCGAAGGAGGAGATGCCGGCGCGGCGGGGGTGTCCGTTCTCCTCCCAGGGCCGTGCCTGGGAAAGGACTTCGACGGCGCCGGTCTCCCAGTCCACGAACGGTGACACCGCGTCGGCGTGCAGGGACTTGGGCATCGTGCCGTGCCGCATGGCCTGCACCATCTTGATGACGCCGGCCATGCCGGAGGCGGCCTGGGTGTGGCCGATGTTCGACTTCACCGAGCCCAGCCACAGGGGGCGGTCGGCGGGCCGGTCCTGGCCGTAGGTGGCCAGCAGGGCCTGGGCCTCGATGGGGTCGCCGAGTTTGGTGCCGGTGCCGTGCGCCTCGACGACGTCGACATCCGCCGTCGACAGGCCGGCGTTGGCCAGCGCGGACCGGATGACGCGTTGCTGGGAGAGTCCGTTGGGGGCGGTGAGGCCGTTGGAGGCGCCGTCCTGGTTGATCGCCGAGCCGCGGACCACGGCCAGTACCGGGTGGCCGTTGCGGCGGGCGTCCGAGAGCCGTTCCAGGAGCACCATGCCGACGCCTTCGGCCATGCCCATGCCGTCGGCGTCGGCGGAGAAGGGCTTGCAGCGGCCGTCCGTCGCGAGTCCGCGCTGCCGGCTGAAGCCGACGAGGCCGATGGGTTCGCCCATGACGGCGGCGCCGCCGGTGAGGGCGAGGGAGCACTCGCCGGAGCGCAGCGACTGGACGGCCGTGTGCAGGGCGACCAGGGCGGAGGAGCAGCCGGTGTCCATGGTGACGGCCGGGCCCTCCAGGCCGAGGGTGTAGGAGATGCGGCCGGAGGCGATGCTGGTGACGGTTCCGGTGATCAGGTGGCCCTCAAAGCCTTCCGGGGCCTGGCCGCGGGAGCCGTATCCCTGGTGGGAGACGCCGACGAAGACGCCGGTGGGAGTGCCGTGGAGGCTGTCCGGGGCGATGCCGGCCCGTTCGAAGACCTCCCAGGCGGTCTCCAGCAGGAGGCGCTGCTGGGGGTCCATGGCCATCGCCTCGCGCGGCGAGATCTCGAAGAAGGCGGCGTCGAAGTCGGCCGCGTCGTGCAGGAATCCGCCTTCGCGGGCGTAGGTCGTACCGGCCCGGTCCGGATCGGGGTCGTAGAGGTTGTCGACGTCCCAGCCGCGGTCGGTGGGCAGCAGGGACACCGCGTCGGTCTCGTCCTGGATGAGGCGCCACAGGTCGTCGGGGGAGGTGACGCCGCCGGGGAAGCGGCAGCCCATGGACACGATGGCGATGGGCTCGTCGTCGTGCGCGGCGGCCGCGGGGGGGACGGCGGCGGGCGGGGAGTCGGCGGCCGTGTCCTCGGGGACGAGGCGGGTGCGCAGGAGCCGGACGAGGTCGCGCACGTTGGGGTGGTCGAAGACGATCGTCGCCGGAAGGCCCAGGCCGGTGGCGGAGTTGAGGCGGTTGCGCAGTTCGACCGCGGTCAGGGAGTCGAAGCCCATGTCGCGGAAGGCGCGGGTGACGGCGATCTCCGCGCTGTCCGCGAAGCCGAGGACCGCGGCCACCTCGCCGCGGACCAGGTCGGACAGGGCCCGGTCGCGTTCGGCGGGAGACATTGCGGCCAGCTCCGCGCGGAAGGTGTCGGCGCGGCTGCCCGCGCTCGCGACGACGGCCTCGTCGGCCTTCATCACCTCGGTGACCTCGGGCACCTCGTGCAGGAGCGGTCGCGGGTGGGCGGCGGTGAAGACCGGGACGAACCGTTCCCAGTCGATGTCGGCGACGGCGAGGAACGTGTCGTCGTGGTCGAGTGCCTGCTGCAGTCCGTCGACGGCCAGCTTCGGGTCCATGAAGGGGATGCCGCGCCAGCGCAGCTGTTCCCGGACGATGTTGACCGCCATGCCGCCGCCCTCGGGGCTCCAGATGCCCCATGCGAGGGAGGTACCGGTCAGGCCGCGGGCGCGGCGGTGGTCGGCGAGGGCGTCGACGTAGGCGTTGGAGGCGGAGTAGGCGCCGTGGTCGCCGCTGCCCCAGGTGCCCGCGACCGAGGAGTAGAGCACGAACGCGTCGAGGCGGTCGTGGTCGAAGACGGCGTCGAGGTTCACCGCTCCGAGGAGCTTGGCGCGCAGGCCCTCGGCGAAGAAGTCCATGTCCGTGTCGGCGAGCGGCGCCAGCATGCCGACGCCGGCGGTGTGCACGACGGTGCGGATGGCGGGGCCGTCGGCCTCGACCTGTTCCACGAGCCGGGTCAGGGCCTCGCGGTCGGCGACGTCGCAGGCGGCGATGGTCACGCGGCAGCCGAGGGCGGTGAGTTCGTCGCGCAGTTCGGCGGCGCCGGTGGCGTCGAGGCCGTGGCGGCTGGTGAGGACCAGGTGTTCGGCGCCGTTTCGGGCGAGGAGGCGCGCGGCGTGGCCGCCGAGCCCTCCGGTGCCGCCGGTGACCAGGGCGCTGCCGCTGGTGCGCCAGGCGCGGGCTCCGGGGCGGCCGGAGAGCGGGGCGCGGACCAGGCGGCGGATGTAGGTGCCGGAGGGGCGCAGCGCGATCTGGTCCTCGTCGCCGGCGGCGGCGAGGGTGGCCACGAGTGCGGCTCCGGTGCGCGGGTCGAGTGCGGCGGGCAGGTCGATCAGGCCGCCCCACAGTTTGGGCTGTTCGAGGGCGAGGACCCGTCCGAGGCCCCAGACGGCGGCTTGGAGGGGGTGCTTGACGGTGTCGCCGCCGATGCCGGTGGTGGCCGACTCGGTGGTCAGGAACCACAGCCGGGTGTCGGTCCCGGCGTCGAGGAGGCCCTGGACGAGGGAGAGCGACTGGGTGAGGCCGACGGTGGGTCCGTCGTGGCCGGGTGCGAAACGTTCGTCGAGGGAGAGGAGGGACACCACGCCGCGTACGGGTGTGGAGGCGTCGGCGGCGGTGATGTCGGTCAGCTGCTCCGCCACGGCGGTCCGGTCGAGGTCCGTCTCGCTCATCACCAGGGGGACGGTCGCGGCTCCGGCCTCGACGAGGAGGCGGGACACGGCCTGGACGAGCGTGTCGTCCTGGTGGGTCTCGGGGATGACGATGAGCCAGGTGCCGTCGAGGGTCGTGGCGGCGGGTGTGGCGGCGGGCTCGGGCCGCCAGGTGATGCGGTAGCGCCAGCTGTCGAGGGTGGAGCGTTCCTGCCGGCCGCGGTGCCAGGAGGACAGGGCCGGGACGACCTCGCCGAGTACGGACGGGTCGTCCAGGCCGAGGGTCCGGGCGAACTCCTCCAGGTCGCCGTCCTCGACGGTCTTCCAGAACCGCTCCCCCACCGGATCCACCACCCCGGCCGAGATCTTCGGCAACTCCAGCCAGTACCGCTGCCGCTGGAAGGCGTAGGTGGGCAACTCGACCCGGTGCGGCCCGTACGGAGCGAAAGCCGGGTTCCAGTCCACGTCCACGCCGTGTGCCCAGGCCTCGCCCAGCGAGGTGTAGAACCGGGCCAGACCACCCTGGTCACGGCGCAGGGTGCCGGTCACCAGGGCGTCGGCGCCCGCTGCTTCGACGGTCTCGGCGACGGGGACGGTCAGTACCGGGTGCGGGCTCATCTCCAGGAACGCACCGTGCCCGGCCGTCACCAACTCCCGTACCGCGGACTCCAGTTCCACCGTCCGGCGCAGGTTGGTGTACCAGTACCCGGCATCCGTGACCGCCTCCTCGATCCACTCGCCGGTGACGGTGGAGAAGAACGGCACCTCCGGCACCCGGGGCGTGACCGGGCCCAGGACATCCAGGAGCTCGTCGCGGATGGACTCCACATGCGCCGAGTGCGAGGCATAGTCCACCTCGACCCGGCGCACCCGCACCTCCCGCGTACCCGCGAACTCCACCAGCTCATCCAGGGCGTCGGCATCACCGGAGACCACCACCGAGGTCGGACCGTTGACCGCAGCCACCGACACCCGGCCGCCCCAGCCCGCGATCAACTCCTCCGCCTCGATGCGGGGCAGGGCCACCGACACCATGCCCCCACGCCCGGCCAGCGCGATGATCGCCCGGCTGCGCAACGCCACCACCCGCGCACCGTCCGCCAGACTCAACGCACCCGACACCACCGCAGCAGCGATCTCACCCTGCGAGTGACCCACCACCGCGGCCGGCCGTACTCCGTACGACTCCCACAACGCCGCAAGCGACACCATCACCGCCCACAGCACCGGCTGCACCACATCCACCCGGTCGAACCCCGGAGCGCCTTCCACGCCCCGCACCACATCCACCAACGACCACTCCACAAACACATCCAAAGCCGCCGCGCACTCACCGAACCGCGCCGCGAACACCGGTGACGAGTCCAGCAGTTCCACCGCCATGCCCACCCACTGCGCACCCTGCCCCGGGAACACGAACACCGAGTCGATGTCCTCGCCGGGGTTCTCGGCGAGGCCGCGGGCCACGGTGGCGGGCTGGTCGCCGCGTGCGGTGGCCCGCAGGGCGGTGAGCAGTTCGTCGCGGTCGGTGCCGACGACGACGGCGCGTTCCTCCAGGGCGGCGCGTCCGGTCGCCAGGGAGTGGGCGACGTCGAGGGCGCTGAAGTCGCCGGTCCCGATGCGGGCGGCGAACTGTTCGGCCTGGGCCTTCAGGGCGGTGTCCGAGCGGGCGGACAGCAGCCAGGGAAGGGCGGCGGGGGTGCCGGGGTCGGCCGGGACGACAGGCTCGGCGGCCTCGGTGTCCTCGGCGGCCTCCTGTGGTTCCTCGTCCTGGGGTGCCTGTTCCAGGACGACGTGGGCGTTGGTGCCGCTGCCGCCGAAGGAGGAGACACCGGCGCGGCGGGGCCTGCCGGTCTCGGGCCAGTCGATGGCTTGCGTCAGGAGTTTGAGGGGGCCGGCGGACCAGTCGACGTGGGAGGTCGGCTCGTCGACGTGCAGGCTCTTGGGGAGGAAGCCGTGGCGCAGGGACTCGACCATTTTGATCACGGCGGCGACGCCGGAGGCGGCCTGGGTGTGGCCTATGTTCGACTTCACCGAGCCCAGCCACAGGGGACGGTCGGCGGAGCGGTCCTGGCCGTAGGTCGCCTGCAGGGCCTGGGCCTCGATCGGGTCGCCGAGCTTGGTACCGGTGCCGTGCGCCTCCACGACGTCGACATCCGCCGCCGACAGGCCGGCGTTGGCCAGCGCGGACCGGATGACGCGCTGCTGGGAGGGACCGTTGGGGGCGGTGAGCCCGTTGGAGGCACCGTCCTGGTTGATCGCCGAGCCGCGGACCACCGCCAGCACCTGGTGACCGTTGCGCCGGGCGTCCGAGAGCCGCTCCAGGAGCAGGACACCGACTCCCTCGCCCCAGCCGGTGCCGTCCGCGCTCTCCGCGAACGGCTTGCAGCGGCCGTCGACCGCGAGTCCGCGCTGCCGGCTGAACTCCACGAAGTTGCGGGTGGTGGCCATGACGGTGGCGCCGCCGGTGATGGCCATGGAGCACTCGCCGGTGCGCAGGGCCTGCACGGCGAGGTGCAGGGCCACCAGGGACGAGGAGCACATGGTGTCGAGGCTGACCGCGGGGCCTTCGAGGCCGAAGCTGTAGGAGAGGCGGCCGGAGAGGACGGCGGCGGAGCCGCCGGTCAGCAGGTGGCCCTCGACGTCGTCGGGCGCGTTGGTGCCGTCGACGGCGTAGCCCTGGTTGCTGGAGCCGATGAAGACGCCGGTGCTGCTGCCGCGCAGGGTGTTCGGGTCGATGCCGGCCCGTTCGAAGACCTCCCAGGTGGTCTCCAGCAGGAGGCGCTGCTGGGGGTCCATGGCGAGGGCCTCGCGCGGCGAGATGCCGAAGAAGGCGGCGTCGAACTCGGCGGCCTCGTAGAGGAAGGCCCCTTCGCGGACATAGCTGGTGCCGGTCCGGTCGGGATCGGGGTCGTAGAGGGCGTCGAGGTCCCAGCCGCGGTCCGTGGGCATGGCCGCGACGGTGTCGGTGCCCTCGGTCACCAGCTTCCAGAGGTCCTCGGGCGTGCGGGCTCCGCCGGGCATGCGGCAGGCCGTGGCCACGATGGCGACCGGCTCGTGCTCGCGGGTCTCGAACTCGGCGAGCCTGCGGCGGGTCTGCCGCAGGTCCGTGGTGACCCGCTTGAGGTAGTCGCGGAGCTTGTCCTCGTTGTTGTCCATGGCAAAGTCAGCCCTTCGAGAATCGGGAGCCATGACGGGGTTCCGCTCAGGAGATCCCGAGTTCCCTGTCGATCAGGTCGAACATGTCCTCGTCGGAAGCGGCGATCAGTTCCTCGTCGACCGTCGCCTCCTGCGGCTCTTCGGATGCCGCCCAGCTGTCGAGCAAGGTGCGCAGTGCTTCGGTGAGGGCCTGCCGTGCGGCCGGGTCGGACGCCTGCCGGTAGGCGGCGTCCACCTGTTCCAGGCCGGCGGGCACGTCACCGGCTCCTTGGCCCGCGGCCGGCAGCAGTTCCGCCTCCAGGTGGTCGGCGAGGGCGTTCGGCGTCGGGTGGTCGAAGACGATGGTCGCCGAGAGCCGGGTGCCCAGGGCCGCGCCGAGCCGGTTGCGCAGTTCCACCGCGGTCAGGGAGTCGAAGCCCATGTCGCGGAAGGCGCGTCCCGGTTTGACGGTGTCGGAGGGACCGTGGCCAAGGACCGCGCCCACCTGGGTGCGGATCATGTCGACGAGGCGGCGTCGGCGCTTGGGTGCGGGCAGTGCGGCGAGTTCGGCCAGCAGAGCGGCGGCCGCGGTGGCTTCGCCGGCCTGCGCCTCGGGTTGCGTGGCGCTGCGGGCGGCGAGGAGTTCCCGTACCTCGGGCACCTCGTCGATGAGCGGACGGTGTCCGTGGGCGCAGTAGGCGGGGACGAAACCGTCCCAGCGGATGTCGGCGACCACGAGTGTGGTCTCGTGCCCGGCGACGGCCTCGCGCAGGGCGCGGACGGCGCGTTCGGGAGCCATCGCCGGGACACCACGGCGCAGCAGCTGCCCGGCGACCTCCTCGTCGACCATGCCGCCGCCCGCCCAGGCGCCCCAGGCGACCGAGGTGGCGGGCAGCTGCTGGGCGCGGCGCCGTTCGGCGAGGGCGTCGAGGTGGGCGTTGGCGGCGGCGTAGGGGGCCTGTCCTCCGTTGCCCCAGACGCCGGCGCCGGAGGAGAACAGGACGAAGGCCTCCAGCGGGTGGGCGGCCAGCAGTTCCTCCAGGTTCCGCGCGCCGAGCACCTTGGCGTGCATGATGCCGGCGGTGTCGTCGAGGGTGAGGTCGCCCAGCGGGCGTGCCGTCTCGACGGCGCCCGCCGTGTGGACGACCGCGGTGAGCGGGAACTCCTCGGGTACGGCGTCGAGCAGTGCGGCGAGCGCGTCGCGGTCGGCGACGTCGCAGGCGGCGATGGTCACGCGGCAGCCGAGGGCGGTGAGTTCGTCGTGCAGTTCGGCGGCGCCGGGCGCCTGGGGGCCGCGCCTGCTGGTCAGCAGGAGGTGTTCGGCGCCGTCCTGTGCCAGGGAGCGTGCGACGTGCGAGCCGAGGGCTCCCGTGCCGCCGGTGACGAGGACGGTGCCGCGGGGCTGCCACGGGTCGCCGTCGGCCCTGGCCGCGGGCAGCGGTGTGCGGATCATGCGCCGGACGCTGACGCCTGCCGGGCGCAGCGCGAACTCGGTTTCCCGGCCGCCGTCTTCGCGGGCCGCCGTGGTGAGCAGGGCCGGGAGGCGGTGTACGGCGGACTCGGTGTGGGCGGCGGGCAGGTCGACGAGGCCGCCGCAGCGGTCGGGGTCGTCGAGACCGATCACCCGGGCGAGTCCCCACACGGCTGCCTGCGCCGGGTCGGGAGCGGTGTCGCCGTCGCCGGTCGACACTCCGCCTCGGGTGAGGCACCACAGCCGGCCGGGGATACCGGCGTCGTCGAGTGCCTGGACGAGTGTCACCGTTGCGAGCAGGCCGTTGGACACGCCCGCGCTCTGCTTGCTCTCCGCGTCGTTGAGGGCCAGCAGGGACACGACGCCGGCCGGTGAGACGTCCGCGGGAAGGTCCGTGAGCAGCCGCTCGGCCAGTTCGCCGCGCTGGGCGGAGTCGGGCACGGCGAATTCGACGGTCCGGGCGCCGGCGGCGTGCAGGGCGCCGGCCGTGGCCGCGACGAGGTCGTCGTCCCGGTGGGTCTCGGGGACGGCGAGGAGCCAGGTGCCGTCCAGGGACACGGCGGACGCGCCCTGTTCGGGCCAGGGCCGCCAGGTGATGCGGTAGCGCCAGCTGTCGAGAGTGGAGCGTTCCTGCCGGCCCCGGCGCCAGGAGGACAGCGCGGGAACGACCTCGCCGAGCACGGACGGGTCGTCCAGGCCGAGGGTCCGGGCGAACTCCTCCAGGTCACCGTCCTCGACGGTCTTCCAGAACCGCTCCCCCACCGGATCCACCACCCCGGCCGAGATCTTCGGCAACTCCAGCCAGAAGCGCTGCCGCTGGAAGGCGTACGTCGGCAACTCCACCCGGCGCGGGGTGAGGCCCTCGAACACCGGGCTCCAGTCCACCCCCACACCCCGTACCCAGGCCTCGCCCAGCGAGGTGTAGAACCGGGCCAGACCACCCTGGTCACGACGCAACGTGCCCGCCACCAGCGCATCCGCACCCGCCGCCTCGACAGTCTCCGCGATCGGGACGGTCAGTACCGGGTGCGGGCTCATCTCCAGGAACGCACCGTGCCCGGAACCTGCCAACTCCCTTATAGAGGACTCCAGTTGAACGGTCCGGCGGAGATTGGTGTACCAGTACTCGGCATCGGTGACCGCTTCCTCGATCCACTCGCCGGTGACGGTGGAGAAGAACGGCACTTCGGGTGTCCGGGGTGTGACCGGGCCCAGGACGTCCAGGAGTTCGTCGCGGATGGACTCCACATGCGCCGAGTGCGAGGCATAGTCCACCTCGACCCTGCGTACCCGCACCTCCCGCGTACCCGCGAGCTCCACCAGCTCATCCAGGGCGTCGGCATCGCCGGAGACCACCACCGAGGTCGGACCGTTGACCGCAGCCACCGACACCCGGCCGCCCCAGCCCGCGATCAACTCCTCCGCCTCGGTGCGGGGCAGGGCCACCGACACCATGCCGCCGCGTCCGGCCAGCGCGATGATCGCGCGGCTGCGCAACGCCACCACCCGGGCACCGTCGGCCAGGCTCAGCGCACCCGACACCACCGCGGCGGCGATCTCACCCTGCGAGTGGCCCACCACCGCGGCGGGCCGTACTCCGTACGACTCCCACAACGCCGCGAGCGACACCATCACCGCCCACAGCACCGGCTGCACCACATCCACCCGGTCGAACCCCGGAGCGCCTTCCACGCCCCGCACCACATCCACCAACGACCAGTCCACAAACACATCCAAAGCTGCCGCGCACTCGCCGAACCGCGCCGCGAACACCGGCGACGAGTCCAGCAGTTCCACCGCCATGCCCACCCACTGCGCACCCTGCCCCGGGAACACGAACACCGGGGAGGTGGGGCCGCCGGATGCGGCGGTGCCGGAGGTGACGAGTTCCGAGCCGATCAGCAGGGCCCGGTGGTCGAACAGGGAGCGGTGGTTGAGCAGGGACCAGGCCACGTCGACGGGGTGTGCGTCGGTCTCCCGCAGGTGGGACAGGAGGCGGTCCGCCTGGTTCTTGAGCGCGGCCTCCGAGCGGGCCGAGACCGGCAGGGGGACGGCGGTCCCCGCCGTGGGCGGCAGGTCCGTGCGGGCGGGACCGGCGGCGGGGGGGACGTGCTCGATGATGACGTGGGCGTTGGTGCCGCTGATGCCGAAGGACGAGACGGCCGCCGTGCGGGGGCGGTCGTACTCCTTCCAGGGCCGTGCCCGGGACAGGATCTCGACCGCGCCGGCCGACCAGTCGACCATGGGCGTGGGTGCCTCGCCGTGCAGGGACGTGGGCAGGACGCCCTCGTGCATGGCCTGCACCATCTTGATGACGCCGGCCATGCCGGAGGCGGCCTGGGTGTGGCCGATGTTCGACTTCACCGAGCCCAGCCACAGGGGCCGGTCGGCGGAGCGGTCCTGGCCGTAGGTGGCCAGCAGGGCCTGGGCCTCGATGGGGTCGCCGAGCTTGGTGCCGGTGCCGTGCGCCTCCACGACGTCGACATCGGTCGGTGCCAGGCCGGCGTTGGCCAGCGCGGACCGGATGACGCGCTGCTGGGAGGGACCGTTGGGGGCGGTGAGCCCGTTGGAGGCACCGTCCTGGTTGATCGCCGAACCGCGGACCACCGCCAGCACCTGATGACCGTTGCGCCGCGCGTCCGAGAGCCGCTCCAGGAGCAGGACACCGGCCCCTTCCGACAGGGCGAAGCCGTCGGCGGCGGCGGAGAAGGGCTTGCAGCGGCCGTCCGCCGCGAGGGCGCGCTGCCGGCTGAAGGCGACGAACGGGCTGGGTCCGGACATCACGGTGACGGCGCCCGCCAGGGCGAGGTCGCACTCTCCCGCCCGCAGGGCGCGTACGGCCATGTGGAGGGCGACGAGGGAGGAGGAGCAGGCGGTGTCGACCGTGACCGCGGGGCCTTCGAGGCCCAGTGTGTAGGCGATGCGGCCGGAGGCGACGCTCGCCGCGGCGCCGGTGGCCAGGTAGCCCTCGGTCTCCCCGGCGGCGGCGCGCAGTTGGGCGGCGTACTCCTGGTCGGTCATTCCCACGTAGACGCCGGTGCTGCTGCCGCGCAGGGTCTTCGGGGTGATGCCGGCGCGTTCCAGCGTCTCCCAGGCGGTCTCCAGCAGGAGGCGCTGCTGGGGGTCCATGGCCATCGCCTCGCGCGGCGAGATGCCGAAGAAGGCGGCGTCGAACTCGGCGGCGTCGTGCAGGAAGCCGCTTTCGCGGACGTAGCTGGTGGCGGTGCGGTCGGGGTCGGGGTCGTAGAGGGCGTCGAGGTCCCAGCCGCGGTCGGCGGGGAACGGTGAGATGGCGTCGACCTCGTCGCGCACCAGCCGCCACAGGTCCTCGGGGGAACGTACGCCCCCGGGGTAGCGGCAGCCCATCGACACGATCGCGACCGGTTCGTCGTCGGCGGCGGTGTGTGCGGCGGGGACGCGTGCGGTCTCGGCGGGGGCCTGCCGGGAGCCGAAGGCCTGCTCGGCGAGGAAGTCGGCCAGTGCCGTGATGCTGGGGTGGTCGAAGACGACGGTGGTGGGCAGCGGCAGGCCGGTGGCACGGCCGAGGCGGTTGCGCAGTTCGACGGCGGTGAGCGAGTCGAAGCCGAGGTCCTTGAAGGCCAGTTCGGTGTCGACGGTGTCCGTGTCGGTGTGTCCGAGTACGGCGGCGACCTGTCGGCCCACCAGGTCCTGCAGGGCCGTTCGGCGCTGTGCGGGGTCGAGCCCGGCGAGGTGCTGGAGCAGGGCGGGCTGTGCCTCGGAGGTCTTGCTCTCGTCGTCGGCGGGCTGTGCCTCGGGCAGTTCGGCCAGCAGGGGGCTGGGCCGGACCGAGGTGAACACGCCCGCGAAGCGCTGCCAGTCCACGTCGGCGAGCGCGACGAGTGTCTCGTCGTGGTCCAGCGCCTGCTGGAGGCCGGTGACGGCGGTGTCCGGATCGATGACGGGCACCCCGCGTCGGCGCAGGACGTCCTGAACGCTCTCGGCGATCATGCCGCCGCCGGCCCAGGGGCCCCAGGCGACCGAGAGGACGGGCACGCCGTCCGCGCGGCGCTGCTCGGCGCGCGCGTCGAGGATGGCGTTGGCGGCGGCGTAGGCGCCGTGGTCGGCGACGCCCCAGGTGCCGGAGATGGAGGAGAAGTAGACGACGGCGTCGAGTGCGGCCGGGTCGAGTGCGGCGTCGAGGTGGTCGGCGCCGAGCACCTTGCCGGACAGGGTCGAGACGAGGTCGGTGATCCGGGTGTCGGCGAGTGAGCCGAGGGCGCTGATGCCCGCGGCGTGCAGGACCGTGCGGACGGGCGGCACGCCGTGCTGTTCCAGCTGCCGGATCAGGGCGGCGACGGAGTCCGGGTCCGCCATGTCGCAGGCGGCCACGGTGACCGGGGTGCCCTGTTCCTGGAGTTCCTGGCACAGGTCGGCGATGCCGGGTGTGTCGGCGCCGCGGCGTCCGGTCAGGACGAGGTGTGCGGCGCCGTTGCGGGCGAGCCAGCGTGCCATGCGGGCGCCGAGGGCTCCGGTGCCGCCGGTGACCAGGACGGTGCCGCGCGGCTTGAAGGAGCGGGCGGCGGGGGCGTCGTCGTACGGGGCCCGGACGAGTCGGCGGCCGAGCGCCTGGCCGGCCCGGACGGCGATCTGGTCCTCACTCCCCTCGCCGGCGAGGAGGTCGACGAGCAGGTTCAGGGTGGGTTCGCCGGCTGCCTCGGGGAGGTCGATCAGGCCGCCCCAGCGCTTGGGGTGTTCCAGAGCGGCGACGCGGCCCAGTCCCCAGAGGCCTGCCTGGACGGGAGCGGCGGGTGCCTGGTCGTCGGCCGTGGCGACGGCTCCGCGGGTGGCGCACCACAGGGGTGCCTCGATGCCGGCGTCGCCCAGGGCCTGGACGAGCGCGAGGCTCAGGGCCAGTCCCCGTGGCACGGACGCGTGGTCGGGGTGCGGACGCTCGTCGAGGCCGGCCAGGGAGAGGACGCCGCTGAAGACGGCGGTCTCGGCCCGGAGGCGGCCGCTCAGGTGCTCGCGGTCGGCGTCGGCCGTGCCGAGGGTCAGGACGCGTACGTCTGCGGCTCGTTGGGTGAGGACGGTGAGGGCGGCCCGGGACAGCGGGTCGTCGTCGAGTGTCTCCGGGACGACGAGGAGCCAGGTGCCGTCGAGGGCCGCACCGGTCGGTGTAGGGCTGGGCAGGGGCCGCCAGGTGATGCGGTAGCGCCAGCTGTCGAGGGTGGAGCGTTCCTGCCGGCCGCGGTGCCAGGAGGACAGCGCGGGAACGACCTCGCCGAGCACGGACGGGTCGTCCAGGCCGAGGGTCCGGGCGAACTCCTCCAGGTCACCGTCCTCGACGGTCTTCCAGAACCGCTCCCCCACCGGATCCACCACCCCGGCCGAGATCTTCGGCAACTCCAGCCAGAAGCGCTGCCGCTGGAAGGCGTACGTCGGCAACTCCACCCGGCGCGGGGTGAGGCCCTCGAACACCGGGCTCCAGTCCACCCCCACACCCCGTACCCAGGCCTCGCCCAGCGAGGTGTAGAACCGGGCCAGACCACCCTGGTCACGACGCAACGTGCCCGCCACCAGCGCATCCGCACCCGCCGCCTCGACAGTCTCCGCGATCGGGACGGTCAGTACCGGGTGCGGGCTCATCTCCAGGAACGCACCGTGCCCGGAACCTGCCAACTCCCTTATAGAGGACTCCAGTTGAACGGTCCGGCGGAGATTGGTGTACCAGTACTCGGCATCGGTGACCGCTTCCTCGACCCAGCTGCCGGTGACGGTGGAGAAGAACGGCACTTCGGGTGTCCGGGGCGTGACCGGGCCCAGGACGTCCAGGAGTTCGTCGCGGATGGACTCCACATGCGCCGAGTGCGAGGCATAGTCCACCTCGACCCGGCGCACCCGCACCTCCCGCACCGCCGCGAGCTCCACCAGCTCGTCCAGGGCGTCGGCATCGCCGGAGACCACCACCGAGGTCGGGCCGTTGACCGCAGCCACCGACACCCGGCCGCCCCAGCCCGCGATCAACTCCTCCGCCTCGGTGCGCGGCAGGGCCACCGACACCATGCCGCCGCGTCCGGCCAGCGCGATGATCGCCCGGCTGCGCAACGCCACCACCCGCGCACCGTCGGCCAGGCTCAGCGCACCCGACACCACCGCGGCGGCGATCTCACCCTGCGAGTGGCCCACCACCGCGGCGGGCCGTACTCCGTACGACTCCCACAGCGCCGCGAGCGACACCATCACCGCCCACAGCACCGGCTGCACCACATCCACCCGGTCGAACCCCGGAGCGCCTTCCACGCCCCGCACCACATCCACCAACGACCAGTCCACAAACACATCCAAAGCCGCCGCGCACTCGCCGAACCGCGCCGCGAACACCGGCGACGAGTCCAGCAGTTCCACCGCCATGCCCACCCACTGCGCACCCTGCCCCGGGAACACGAACACCGGGGAGGTGGCGGTGGCGGTGCCGGTGACGGTCAGGTCGCCGAGTGCTTCGGTCAGGGACGGCAGGTCGGAGGAGCCCAGGGCGAAGGCCCGGTGTTCGAAGTGGGAGCGGCCGGTCAGCAGGGACCAGCCGGTGTCGGTGACAAGGGTGCCGGTGACGGGTGTGCCGGTGGCGGCCGTGGAGACGGATTCGGCGAGCCGGGCAGCCTGTTCCTGGAGGGCTTCGGGGGTGCGTGCCGAGAGGAGGAGGGGCACGACGATGTCGTCGGGCGGGGCGGTGGCGGGTTCGGCGGCCGCGGGTTCGGGCTGTTCGATGATGACGTGGGCGTTGGTGCCGCTGATGCCGAAGGAGGAGACGCCGGCGCGGCGGGGGCGGTCGGGTTCGTGCCAGGGGCGGGCCCGGTCCAGGAGTTCCACGGCGCCGGTGGACCAGTCCACGAAGGAGGTCGGTGCTTCGCCGTGCAGGGACTTGGGGAGCAGGCCTTCGCGCAGGGCGAGGACCATCTTGATGACGCCGGCGACGCCGGCGGCGGCCTGGGTGTGGCCGATGTTGGCCTTGAGGGAGCCGAGCCACAGGGGGCGGTCGGCGGGCCGGTCCTGGCCGTAGGTGGCCAGCAGGGCCTGGGCCTCGATCGGGTCGCCGAGTTTGGTGCCGGTGCCGTGCGCCTCGACGACGTCGACATCGGTCGGTGCCAGGCCGGCGTTGGCCAGCGCGGCGCGGATGACGCGCTGCTGGGAGAGTCCGTTGGGGGCGGTGAGGCCGTTGGAGGCGCCGTCCTGGTTGATCGCCGAGCCGCGGACCACGGCCAGTACCGGGTGGCCGTTGCGGCGGGCGTCCGAGAGCCGTTCCAGGAGCAGGATGCCGACTCCCTCGCCCCAGCCGGTGCCGTCCGCGTTCTCCGCGAACGGCTTGCAGCGGCCGTCCGGCGCGAGTCCGCGCTGCCGGCTGAACTCCACGAACATGCCCGGGCCGGACATGACGGTGGCGCCGCCGGCGAAGGCGAGCGAGCACTCGCCGGAGCGCAGTGACTGGACGGCCATGTGGAGGGCGACGAGGGAGGAGGAGCAGGCGGTGTCGACCGTGACCGCGGGGCCTTCGAGGCCCAGTGTGTAGGCGATGCGGCCGGAGGCGACGCTGGTCGTGGTGCCGGTGAGGACGTGGCCCTCGACCGCTTCGCCCGCTTCGTGCAGGCGTGGTCCGTACTCCGGGGCCGTGATGCCGATGAAGACGCCGGTGGCGGTGGACTGCAGGCGGCGCGGGTCGAGGCCGGCGCGTTCGGCGGCTTCCCAGGCGGTCTCCAGCAGGAGGCGCTGCTGGGGGTCCATGGCGAGGGCCTCGCGCGGCGAGATGCCGAAGAAGGCGGCGTCGAACTCGGCGGCGTCGTGCAGGAAGCCGCCCTCGCGGACGTAGCTGGTGCCCGGCCGGTCGGGGTCGGTGGCGAGGAGGGCGTTCATGTCCCAGCCGCGGTCGGCGGGGAAGGGTGAGATGGCGTCCGCCTCGTCGCGTACCAGCCGCCACAGGTCCTCGGGGGAACGCACGCCTCCGGGGTAGCGGCAGCCCATCGACACGATCGCGATCGGTTCGTCGTCGGCGCGGTGTGCGGTCTGCGCGGTGGTGTCGGCGGTGGTGCCGTCGCGTTGCTGGTCGAGGTGGCGGGCCAGGCGTGCCGGGGAGGGGTGTTCGTAGACGGCGGTGACGGGCAGGTTCAGGCCGGCGGCCTGGTTGAGGCGCTCGCACAGTTCGACGGCGGTGACGGAGTCGAAGCCGAGGTCCTTGAAGGTGCGTGCGGGGTCGATGGCCCCGGCGCCGAAGTGGCCGAGGACGACGGCGGCGTGCTCGCGCACGAGCCGGAGGCTGTCGCCGTGGCCGTGGCCGTGGGTGGTGGGGGTGGTGGGTGCCGGGGGGTGGTGGGGTGCGGGTGCCGCCGGGATCGTGAGGGGGTGTGCGGGTGTGTCCGGGGTGGTGTCGATCCAGTGGCGGCGGCGCTGGAAGGCGTAGGTCGGCAGGTCGACCGTACGGGGGTGGTGGCCGGCGAAGGCCGGTGTCCAGTCGACGTCGGCGCCGCGTGTCCAGAGTTCCGCGAGGGAGGCGTAGAAACGGGCCGGCCCGCCGTCGCCCCGCCGCAGGGTTCCGGTGACGACGGCGGGCTCGCCCTGGAGGGTGGCTTCGGCGGTCTCCTTGACCGGGGCGGTCAGTACGGGGTGCGGGCTGACCTCGATGAACGTGGTGTGTCCGGCGGCGGCCAGCGCCCGTACGGCGGGTTCGAGGAGCACGGGGCGGCGCAGGTTGGCGTACCAGTAGGCGGGGTCGGTCTCGGCGCCGTGCAGCCAGTCGCCGGTGACCGTGGACAGGAAGGGGATGTCGGGTGTGCGCGGGGTGATCGGGGCGAGGAGGTCCAGCATGTGGTCGCGGACCGTCTCGACGTGCGTGCAGTGGGAGGCGTAGTCGATGTCGACGCGGCGTGCGCGGATGCCCTGGCGTTCGGCTTCGGCGGCCAGTTCGTCGAGGGAGGCGGTGTCGCCGGAGACGACGACCGAGGAGGGGCCGTTGAGGGCGGCGACGGTGATGCGCTCGTCCCAGGGGGCGATGAGGCTGCGGGTCTGCGGTTCCGGCAGGGCCAGGGACAGCATGCCGCTGACGCCTTTGAGGGGCTGGAGCACCTTGCTGCGCAGGGCGACGGCCAGGGCGCCGTCCTGAAGGCTCAGTGCGCCGGCGACGCAGGCGGCGGCGATCTCGCCCTGGGAGTGCCCGACGACCGCCGCCGGCTGCACGCCGTGTGCGCGCCACAGGGCGGCCAGGGACACCATGACGGCCCACAGGACGGGCTGGACGACTCCGGTGCTGTCCATGGGGGGTGCGTCGGGGTCGCCGCGCAGGACGGCGGAGAGCGAGAAGTCGACGTGCGGGGCGAGCGCGGCCTCGCATTCGGCGAGGCGTTCGGCGAAGGCGGGTGCGGTGGCCAGGAGTCCGGCGGCCATGCCCGCCCACTGGCTGCCCTGGCCGGGGAAGACGAAGACGGGCCGGTCGACGGTCGCGGACGTGGGGCCGGCGGGTATGGCGGTGGTGAGGCGCTGCAGGAGGGTGTCGGGGTCGGCGCCGGCGACGGCGGCCCGGTGTTCGAAGGGGGTGCGGGTGGTGAGCAGGGACCAGCCGACGTCCACCGGGTCGGTGTGGGCGGCGGGGTGTGCGGCGAGCCGTTCGATCTGGGCGCGCAGGGCTTCGGGGCTGCGGGCGGACAGCAGCCAGGGCACGACGGGCTGTTCGGCGCCGGCCGGGCGGGCGGCGGCCGGGGCGGGCGGCGGTGCCTGTTCGAGGACGAGGTGGGCGTTGGTGCCGCCCATGCCGAAGGAGGAGACGCCGGCGAGGAGGGGGCGGGCGGGGTCGGCCGCGGTCCACTCGGCGCTCTCCAGCTGGACGCGCAGGCCGAGGGCGCCGAGGTCGATGGCCGGGTTGGGCGTGGTGTGGTTGAGGCTGGGCACCAGCTGTCCGTGGGACAGGCACAGGATCACCTTGAGCAGGCCCGCGATGCCCGCCGCGCCCTCCAGATGGCCGATGTTCGTCTTCACCGAGCCGACGGCCAGCGGGGTGCTGCGGGCGGGGTCGGTGCCGAGGGCGGCGCCGAGGGCTGCGGCCTCGACGGGGTCGCCGACGCGGGTGCCGGTGCCGTGGAGTTCGACGTAGTCGATGCTGCCGGGGTCGACGCCGGCGCGGGCGCAGGCGCTGCGTACGACGGCTTCCTGGGCCGCGGCGTCCGGGGTGGTGAGGCTGGCGCCGGTGCCGTCGTTGTTGACGGCTCCGCCGCGGATGACGGCGTGGATGCGGTCGCCGTCGGCCAGGGCCCGGGAGAGCGGCTTGAGGACGACGAGGCCGGCGCCCTCGCCGCGGACGTATCCGTTGGCGCGGGCGTCGAAGGTGTGGCACAGGCCGTCCGGGCTGAGGCCGCCGAACTCGGCGGCGGCCCGGGTGCTGCCGGGGACGAGGTTGAGGTGGACGCCGCCGGCCAGGGCGAGTTCGCAGTCACCGGCCCGCAGGCTGTCGCAGGCGAGCTGGACGGCGACGAGGGAGGAGGACTGGGCGCTGTCGACGGTGAGGCTGGGTCCGCCGACGCCGAGGACGTAGGAGAGGCGGCCGGCGATGAGGCCGCGGTTGAGTCCGGTGAGGGTGTGGTGGCCCACGCCCTCGGTGCCCTGCCGGTGGACGAGTTCGGCGTAGTCGCTGACGTCGGCGCCGACGAAGACGCCGGTGGCGCGCGGTGCCCGGGCCGCGTCGCAGCCGGCGTTCTCCAGTGCCTCCCAGCCCAGTTCGAGGACGAGCCTGGCCTGCGGGTCCATGGCCTCGGCCTCGCGGGGCGAGATGCCGAAGAAGGCCGCGTCGAAGTCGCCGGGGGTGTCGATGAAGCCGCCGCGGTGGGGGATGGTGGTGCCCCGGCCGGTGGTGATGGTGTCGTCGTGCGGTGTGCCGGCGCGGCGGTCCTGGGGGGTGTCGGTGATGGCGCTGCGGCCCTCGGCGAGCAGGCTCCAGTAGGCGGCCGGGTCGCTCGCGCCGGGCAGCCGGCACGCAAGGCCGACCACAGCCACGGGCTCGTGGGCCGAAGCGGCGGTGCGGGCGTCAGCGGGTACCGGCTCGTTCATGGGTGGCACTCCAAACACCAAGGCGACAGGGTCGGGGGCAGCCCTCACGGTTGCACGGCCTCAGGCGCGCTCAGTGCTCCTGCCAGGTGCTCTAGGGGAACTCCTAAGCGGTGCCCACGGGCCGGGAAGTGCCGTCCGCGGGCCCCTGGACCTGCCTCATAGCGAGGAGGCCCGGGGCCGGGCAAGAGGAGCAACTCTAGGCGTATGCCCGAACTTGGCGAGGCACGCTCGAGGGGCGGCAGCCGACTGCCGTGAGGTCTGCCCCGTGTGTCCGGCGGCGTCGTGCGTGCGGGTCTACCGATGTGCTCCTGAAGGGGAAGAGGCGGATTCCATGACCGCGACAAGCCTGGTGCTGCCGTCACACGACGCGGGCTCTCGCATCGTGTCCCGGCTGGCGGTGTCAGCGGCGGCCGAGAGCGGGGTGCTGAGCAACGCGGAGTTCTTCACCTGGCTCGAGGAGCGTCAGCAGGAACAGCACCAGCAGGTCGAGCGGGTGCCGTTCGCGGCGCTGCGCGGCTGGCGCTTCGAGGACCGGACCGGCGACCTGCGCCACGACAGCGGACGTTTCTTCTCGGTGCACGGGCTGGCGGTGCGCTCGGACTTCGGGCCGGTGCGGGCATGGTCGCAGCCGATCATCAGCCAGCCGGAGATCGGCATCCTCGGCATCGCGCTGCGGGACTTCGACGGGGTGCCGCACCTGCTGATGCAGGCGAAGTCCGAGCCGGGCAACGTCAACGGTGTGCAGCTGTCGCCGACCGTGCAGGCGACGAAGAGCAACTACATGCGGGTGCACGGCGGTTCGGCGGTGCCCTACCTGGACTTCTTCCGCAGGCCCGAACCCGGGCAGGTGGTGGCGGACGTCCTGCAGTCGGAGCAGGGGTCGTGGTTCCTGCACAAGCGCAACCGGAACATGATCGTGGAGGTGGGCCCGGAGGCGGAGGCCGGCGAGGACTTCGTCTGGCTGACGCTGGGCCAGGTCAACCATCTGCTGCGCCACGACAACCTGGTGAACATGGACGCCCGTACCGTCCTGTCGTGCCTGCCGGAGTGGCGCCTGCCCGGCGCGGCGGCCGGTGCCGGGCCGGCCGGCCGCACGGACCGGGAGATCCGCGCCTGGCTCACCCGGCGGCGGGCCGAGCACGAGGTCGCTGTCACGCCGCTCCCGCTGGCGGACACGGAGGACTGGCTGCGTACGCCGGACGCGGTGACGCACCGCGAGGGCCGCTACTTCGACATCGTCGCGGTGGACGTGTCCTCGCACCGGCGTGAGGTGCCCGCCTGGTCGCAGCCGCTGCTGGAACCCCACGGCACGGGCATCGCGGCGCTGTTCGTGAAGCGGGTCGACGGGGAGCTGCACGCCCTGCTGCGCTCGCGCGCCGAGCCGGGCTTCCTCGACGTGGTGGAACTGGGCCCGACGGTGCAGTGCGTGCCGGAGAACTACGCGCAGCTGCCCGAGCCGGACCGGCCGCCCTATCTCGCCGAGGCGCTGGCACGCCGTCAGGACGCCCGCTACGACGTGGTGCTGTCGGAGGAGGGCGGCCGGTTCCGGCATGCGCAGAGCCACTACATGATCATCGAGACGGACGGTGACCTCCCCGCCGTCTCGGACGAGTTCCGCTGGGTGACACCCCGCCAGATAGATGAACTGCTGTGCTACAGCCACCACTTGAACGTGCAGGCCAGGACACTGGTCGCGGCACTGAGGACGCTGTGAGCGCCGCCGGGAGCCGGCCGTTGCGGCTGGGCGCGCTGGGCACGTCGTCCATCGCGCGGCGCCGGGTGCTGCCGACGGCGGTGGCCGCCGCGGAGGTGGAGCTCGTCGCCGTCGCGGGCCGCTCGGCACACAAGACGGCCGATTTCGCACGGCAGTTCGGCTGCGCGGCGGAGACGGGCTTCGTCTCGCTGCTGGAGCGCCCGGACGTGGAGGCGGTGTACATCTCCACGCCGACCGCGCTGCACCACACCTGGGCCGCGCAGGCCCTGCGCGCGGGCAAGCACGTCCTGGTCGAGAAGCCGATCGGGGTGAACGCCCACGAGGCGCGCGAGCTGGCGGACCTGGCACAGGAGCGGGGGCTGGTGCTCCGCGAGAACTTCATGTTCCTGCACCATCCCCAGCACGCCTTCGCCGCGGACCTGGTGGAGCGGGGGCGGCTGGGCCGGCTCACCACGCTGCAGGCCGCCTTCTGCATTCCGCCGCTGCCCGCCGACGACATCCGCTACACGCCCGGCATGGGCGGTGGCGCCCTGCTGGACGTCGGGGTGTATCCGCTGCGCGCCGCCCAGTTGCTGCTGGGAACGGGACTGCGGGTGGCCGGGGCCGTGCTGCGCACCCGCGCCTCGGACGGACTGGACCTGTCGGGTCAGGCGCTGCTGGTCTCCCCCTCCGGTGTCCTCGCGGAGGTGACGTTCGGCTTCGAGCATGCGTACGCCTCGACGTACTCGCTGTGGGGCGACGCGGCGCGGGTGTCGGTGACGCGTGCCTTCACCCCGCCGCCCGCGCACCAGCCCGTGCTCGTGCTGGAGGAGCAGGACCACGAGGAGCGGTTCACCCTGCCGGCCGCCGACCAACTGCACCGCTGCCTCGCCGAGTTCGCCGCCGCGGTGCGCCGCGGCGACGCGGGCAGCAGCCCGGAGGAGGCCGAAAAGCGCCGCTCCGCGGTGGCGGGCATGGACCTGGTCGACATGATGAACAAGCTGGCCGTGCGTGTACCCGTGAACGACCGTCAGAGAAACAGAAAAGAAACACAAAAGAAAGCGTCCCTTTTCCCCGGCCGATGATTCCCTGGCGGCGCGACGGACAGAATATACCGTCCGCACTTGCGCATCCGCCCGGAAAGCCTGCAGAGCCCGAATCGTACGATCGGCAATCGGGAGGCAGCCGAACCGGGGTACCCGCAGACCCCCTGTCCGAAAGGGCCGGGAAACCGCCCCGCGGACGAGTCCGGCCCTTCCGGCGCCGCCGCCGGGGCACCCGCCCCCGCGGAGCGTCCGGCACCCTCCGCGCCACCGCCCGACCGACGCCGAACCGGACACGAACGGGGCGCGCAGGCACCGGCGGACGTCTCCGGCCACCGCACACGACCAGCGCACCGCCCCGGGTCCACCAGCCGACACGGATGCCGACCGCACTCTAGGAGTGTCCGCATGACTCCCCCCACCTCCCCCGCCTCCGCCTCCGGCACCCCGCTGCCCCCGACCGCCGAGGGCCAGGACGACACTCCCGCACCCGCGCCGGCCCCCCGCGCGTCATGGGGCTTCGTCGTCACCGTGGTCTGCGACATCGTCCTGCCGGTCGGCCTCTACTACCTGCTGCGCGGCCTGGACTTCGGCGAGCTCACCTCGCTGCTGATCAGCGGATCCGCGCCCGCCCTGCACACGCTGTACTCGGCCGTCCGCCACCGCAGGCTCGACGCCATCGGCATCTTCACCGTCGTCCTGCTCGTCGTGAGCGCCGTCGCCTCGGTGCTGACCGCGAGCCCCCGCGTCGCGCTCGCACGCAACAGCCTGTTCACCGCCCTCGCCGGCGGGTGGCTGCTGGTCACCCTCTTCACGGCCCGGCCGTTCACCTACCAGGCCGTCAAGGCACTGCTCCCCGGCCGGGAGGACCGGCTGGAGAGCCTGTGGGACCAGGACTCCGCGTTCCGCCGCATCTGGCGCGCCCTGACCGTCATATGGGGCGCCGGGCTCATCGTGGACGCACTGCTGCGCCTGCTGATGGCCTACACCCTGCCGGTCGACACCGTGCCCGCGCTCGACGGGGCTCTGTACGCGGCCACGTGGATCGTGCTCCAGGCCATCACACAGGTCTGGCTGCACCGCTCGGGCACCTTCAGGAAGATCTTCGCGAAGTAGGAGCGCCGTCCCCCCTGCCGGCCTGCCGCCCCGTCCCGCGCGGCGGGCAGCGCGGGACGGGGCGGCAGGCCCGCACGGGGACGGCAATCACCGTGCCGATTTCCCTGCTTTCGGACCGGGACGCGCCGGCGCATTGGCCGCCCGGGCGTTCCCGTTTCCCCCGCGCACCACGTACTCCTGCCCGGTGAGTCCCGCAGCAGCGAAAAGCACGGGCCGGAGCACGCGGACCGGAATCCTTCCGCCCGCCGCAGGGGACCCGCCGTATTCCCACCTGCGCCACGCGCCCATTCCGGCTTGATCATCGCGCATCGCGCCGCGGCGCCCCGCCCGACCCGTCGCCGCCCGTCCGACCCGTCGGTCGGCGAGAGGGGCAGGAGACGGCCAGAGGGAAGCGGCAACGCCCCCCGCCCGTACCTTTTCAGCGAATTCTTGCGAGGAACCCCGGGCGTTTACGCCCGGGGGGAATCGCATCCCCGTGGCTGCGGCGCGGAGTGCCGCGGTGTCACTGTGTCTGTTCGGCCGCGGAGCGGGCGGGTGCCTTCTCCGGCGGAGCCGGGTGGTGCGAACGCATGGCCGGTCGGTTCGCTCAATGTGATGAACGGACCCGAACGTGTGGTGGCGTCTCGCACGGGTGCCTACGATCGGTGATCGTGAAGCTGGTCGTGCAGGTCAAGCTGGAGCCGACACCGAAACAGGCGGCGGCACTTGAGGCGACCCTTCACGCCTGTAACGAGGCCGCCACCTGGGTGAGCGAGATCGCCTTCGAGCGCGGGGAGTTCAAGAACTTCGCCCTGCGCAAGCTCACCTACGACGAGGTCAAGTCCCGCTGGGACCTGGGCGCGCAGGCCGCCCAGCACGTCATCAAGAAGACGTGTGACGCGTACACCGCGCTGAAGGCGAACCTGAAGGCCGGGAATCCGGGGCGGTTCGGCTCCCGCCGATACTGCCGGGCCGCCGAGAAGCCGATCTCCTTCCGCCCGCAGGGCGCGCAGCCCTACGACGACCGCATGCTGTCCTGGCAGATCCCGGACCGGACGGTGTCCATCTGGACCACCAGCGGCCGGGTCAAACACGTGGCCTTCACCGCCTCACCCGAGCAGCTGGCCACGCTGGCCCTGTACCGCAAGGGCGAGTCGGACCTGCTGGAGCGGGACGGCATGTGGTTCCTCAACGCGACCTGTGAGGTCCCCGAAGCGCCGCTCAACACCGGTCCGGTGGACTTCCTCGGCATCGACCTGGGGATCGTGAACATCGCCACCACCAGTGACGGCGAGATCATGGCCGGACGCGAGCTGAACCGCACCCGCCTGCGCGAGCGCGGCCTGCGCACCAAGCTGCAGAGGAAGAACACCCCGTCCGCCAAGCGGCGCCCGAAGAAACGGCGGCGCAAGGAGGCGCGACGGGCGCGGGACATCAACCACAAGTTCGCCAAGCATGTGGTGGCCGAGGCTGGGGGTACCTCCCACGCCCTTGAGGCAGTGGGGGAGGGCCACCCACTCCTCCTGGTCGTTCGCCCAGCTGGGGGCGTTCATCGCGTACAAGGCCCGCCGGGCGGGGGTTCCGGTGGTGTACGTCGATCCGGCGTACACCTCGCGCACCTGCGCCGAGTGCGGGTACATCGACAAGGCGAACCGGGTCTCCCAGGCCTGGTTCGCGTGCCGGAACTGCGGCGTCGTTGATCACGCGGACCGATGGGGGCACCTCCCGCTCGAGCGAAGCCGAGAGCGGGGGAGGCTCCCGCAACATCCGCGCCCGCGCGTGGGAGTTGTGGCGACGCGGGGCCCAGTCAACGGCCCCCGCCCCACCCCGGAAACCCGGGAGCAGGGCTGGACGCAAACGCAGCATCACCGCCAGTGATGCCCGTTGTGCAAGCCCGGCGCTTTAGCGCCGGGTAGTTGACCCTTGGTCCATACCGTTCGAGCCTGCTCCTGACCCTGCGTCACGCCCCGGCCGAGCACCGCAAGGCCCCGCCCCGAAGCCGAACACCGGTTCCGCTCCGCCGACCGGCCGTCCGGCGGCGGGGGCCCGCCGCCGGACGGACCACGGTCCGTGACACGGCGCCCGGCCCCGCGCGCAGATCCCGGCGCCGTAGACGGCCGGCCGCGGGGCCCGGACGGTGAACTCCCCGAGTCGGGGCGGTGCCGGAGAGGATCCCCGGCGCCGCACGGCCGGCCGGGAAGGGCCCCGCACTCCCCCGCCCCGGCCCCGTACGTCCCCCATGCCAGCCGGTACGTCCTCCACGCCCCAGCCTGTACGTCCTCCACGTCCCGGGCCCGTACGGTCTCCCCGTCCCGGTCGGGAGCACTGCGTTGCCGGCGGCCGGGGCGAAGACGCCGAGGGCATCGGTGAAGGACCGGTGAAAGTGTCGGTGGGGCGTACGGGAGGAGCTGTCCGGGCGGGGTGATGAAGACGCCGGTCACAGCGGATCCACTGGCTTAACCAAGCCGAATACGTGCGCACACAGGTCACGGGCCACGGCCGCTTCTGCCGGCTCATGCCGAATCGGGCGAGAACGTGTCCGGTCATCGGTGCCGCGGTCCGGACGCCGCCCGGCGATTTCCCTGTCACAGGCTCCCGGCCGACTTGCCCGAACCGCCTCGCGGACGTCAACGAGTCTTGTTCGAAAGCCCGGTTGCCCTTGCGGACGGAAGAGCCGAGCCGACTTGAGACCGAGTCGAGATCTCCTCGAGAGGAAGTGGAAATACCGGACCGCACTTGCCAATTTTTGACCGCTTGGTTCTGGCCTTGTCGCCACTTTGTGCATTCGGGTGTTTCGCCACCTGTCAGGGAATTCCCCGACACCGGCTCACCCCACCCCACCCCGACCTGCACTTCCTGCCGTGCACACACCGGTCAGCCGCAGGCGCTTGGAACGCGCCCGGCGATGCGTCAGCCTTCCCGTCAGCCGTAGCGACGAAGGAGGACCCGTGCCGCACGGGCACGCAGGACAGCCGGGGCACACCGCCCGGCAGGGCGCACACGCGCACGAACTGGCTGTGCTGATGGAGGAGTTGGAGCGTGCCCGTACCTCGGCCGGATGCGTGCGGCTGACCGGCGAACCCTGGATCGGCAAGACCCGCCTGGCGCTCCGGCTGGCCCGGGCGGCGGCCCGCCAGGAGTGGACCGTCGCCTGCGGCAGGGCGGCCCGTGGCGGTACCGGCCGGCCCTTCCACGCGCTGGTGGAGGCGCTCGACGACCGGCTCGCCGCGGCGGACCCCGCGGTCCTGGGCAGGCTGGGGGCCGCCCGCCTGCGCGTGCTGGCCCAGGTCTTCCCGGCGCTGGGCGGCAGGCCCCCCGCCGACCTGGGGGGCACCGACGTCCACGCGGTCGCGCGGGCGGTGCGCGCGGTGCTGGAGGAACTGGCCGGGCAGCGCGGGCTCCTGCTCGTGCTGGACGACGCGCACCGCGCGGGAGGGGAGGTGGCCGAGTTCGCCGAACACCTGCTGCGCCGCCCGCCGGACGCGCCCGTGCTCACGGTGCTCGTCCACCGCGGCAGCGGGCCGGCCGCCCGCAGGCTGGCCTCGCTCGACGGCGCCGTACGCCACCTCGCGCTGCGGCCGCTGCCGCGGGAGGCGGCCGCGGCGCTGCTGCCCGCCGGGCTCGGCCCGCTGCACCGGGAGCTGATCCTGCGGGACGGGGCGGGGGTGCCGGGGCTGCTGCGGGCCCTGTCCGACGGCGCGGCGCCCGACGCCGGGGCGGTGCCCCACAGCAGCCTCGAACTGGCCTGCGGCCCCTCCCCGTTGCCGCCCGCCGCCCAGACGCTGGATCTGGGCGTACTGTCCCCGCTCGCCCGGCGCGCGGCGGCCGCGGCCGCCGCGGCAGGCGATCCCTTCACCCCGGAGATGGTGGCGGGCACGGCCCTGCTGTCCGCCGAGGAGGCCCTGCGCGCGGTGGACGAACTGCACGGCGAGGGCATCGTCCGGCCCGGCTCCCGGGCGGGGTGGTTCCGTTTCTGCCGCCCCGCGGCCCGGGCCCTGCTGTACCGGACGGCGGGGGCGGCTCCCCTGCGTACGGCTCCCCTGCCCGCGGAGCGCCGGCCGGCGGCCACCGCGGAGGACGCCGGCGCGGCGCTCACCGTACTGCTGGAGAGCGCGGTGATGCCGACGGCCGGGGAGGCGGAACTCCTGGAGGCACAGGCGCGTGTCACGGTGTTCGCGCAGCCGGCCCGCGCGGCGCTCGCGGCACGCCGGGCGGCGGAGCGTCCCGGCGCGCCGCCCGGCGCGCGGCTGCTGCTGTGCCAGGCGCTGGTGCTGTGCGGACGGCCCGCCGAGGCGCTGGCCGAGTACGCGCGGCTGTGGCCGAGCCGCGAGAGGGACGGGCCCCCGGCCGGGGCCGCGGTGTGGGCCGAGGCCGCGGTGTGGCGGGCCCGGGCGCTGCGGCTGCTGGATGCCCGCGCGCAGGCGAAACGCGTGCTGCGCGCGGTGCCGGCCGAGGGCCGGGCCGCGGTCCCGGCGATGCAGGCCGAAGTGGCCGCGCTGCTGCTGGAGTCGGGGCCCGCGGCGCGGGCCGCCGCGCTCACCGCCGCCCGCCGTGCGGTGCGCCGGGTGCCGCCGGGTGATGTGGCCGCGCACGGCCACGCCCTGGCCCTGCTGGCCGCCGCCCATGCGGCGCAGGGGGCCGCCGGCGCGGCCCGGGAGGTGGCCGGGGAGGCCGGGCCGCTGCTGTCCGGGCTCGGCCGGGAGGGGGCGGCGCCGGTCGTGGAGGCGTGGCGCTGGCTGGGCGAGGCCTCGGCGTGCGGTGACGGGCGACGGGCCCGGCGGTTTTTCCAGCACGGTTTCGACCTCGCCCTGCACCACGGGCAGGGGCATTTGCTGGGACCGCTCGCACTGGGGCTGGCACGGGCATGCCGGGATTCCGGCGACCCGGCCGCCGCGGCCGCTCACGCCCGTTTCGCGGCCGCGGAATTCGACCGTCTCACGGCATACGATTCGGCAGCCGCCGCACAGGATTTCCTTGAATCCGTCGGACAGGCCGGGGACAAGAATTCGGAAAGCGTCCGTTGTATTCCGCTGAGTGTCCGCGAGAGGGAAATCGCGATGCTTATCGGCCCGGGTCTCACAAATCAGCAGATTGCGGCCCGGATGAACATCAGCATCAAAACCGTGGAAACCTACATGGGGCGCATCTTCAAAAAGCTGGGGGCGAAGTCCCGGGCGCAGGTCGTTTTTCTCCTCTCTGCCGGTCCGGTGTCCGGGACGAATTCCTGACGTGCGGCAGCGCCGTTCCCCTGCCGTTCACCCGGGCGCGGCGCGGCCCGGGGGCGGCGGCGCGGGGGACGGCTGCCGGGTCACTGTCCGTGCACCCGCGCGGCCGTGCCGGGGGGCGGCGGTCGCCAGGGCCCGGCCGGACGGACGGCGTCCGGGGAGCCGGCACCGCGGTCCTGGCGGACCCGCCGGACGGGTCCGCGGCCGGCGCACCGGACCGTGCCGTGTCCCGCCGGTGCGGTGACGCCGCGGGCGGGGAAGGGGCGTTGCCGGTACGGCGGCCTCCCGACCCGGCCCGGGCCCGCGGCCGGTGCGGGGCCGATGCCGCGGTCCCGCGGCCGGTGCGGGGGCCGCCCGCGGGCGCTCGTGGACGGGGGCGCGGGGCCGGTGATCAGGCACGGCGGACGGCGGGACGCCGCACCGGACCGGGACGGGGCCCGCGGCCGCCACCCGCCCGCGGGGTTTCCCCGGCCCGGCCGCGGCAGGACCGGGGAACCGGCCGTGCGGCTGCTGGGGCTGGGGGAACGCCTGTGGCGCCGGCCGGCCCGCGCGACGGGGCGCGGTGGCTGTCGTACCAGGTGGGGCGGCAGCCGCCCGGGCCGTCCGGCAGGCGGTGCCGCCGCGGCCCCGCCCCCCGGGCCGCCGGGCCGCCGGGGCTCCCGGACGCCCGTCAGCGGCGGCGTCCCGGCCCTGCCCGGCCGGAGGAGACGGCCGGGCGTGCGCGCACGCCCGGCCGCGCCCCGGTGCGGGGACGCACTGCACCGTCCCGGTTCAACGTGCCGGTTCACCCTGCCGGCGGTCCACAGCGGGGGTGCACGGCGGGGGTGTACGGCGGGGGTGTACGGCGCCTGCGGGCCCGCTCCGGGGGCCGTGCCGCCGGGCCGCGCTTCCCCGGCCCCGGGGGCGGCATCCGCCGCCGGCCGCCGGGGGCCGGGCGGGCCGGGCCGCCCGCGGGACCGCCACGGCCCCGGACGGCAAGGAGGCCCGCCGGGGGTGTCCGGCGGGCCTCCTGGACCCGGGGGGCCGAGGGGTGGAGCAGGGGCGGCGGCGTGCCCCGCCGAGCGGGGGGCGGGGCTCCGCACGCGCAGACACCGACGGGCGGACCGAGGACATCCGGTCCGCCCGTGTCACGAGTGGTGCGTCAGCCCCACTGGTCGTCGCCGGGGACGGCCGCCGTCACCATGGCGGAATGCGTCAGTCCGGGCGCCGACACCGCGGCCGGCCCGTGCGCAATGGCGGCGGTGGCCGTATTGGCTGCCCCGAGCGAGCAGATGACTCCAACGACAGTCAGAAGTCCAGCTGTCATGATTCGATACACAGTCTTACCCATGTCTACCCCCAAGTTTGGCAGTCGGCGTTCGGTGCATGAGCAACACTTCCGCATCAAGGTTTTCCGCCCAACCCATTCCTGGTGTCGTAAAGTTGCCTGACAAGAAGTTCCGTCACACGGGAGTGTGGGCCTGCAATGACCGAAAGCGCTCTCCCGACCGGTGCATTAGCCACGCTGGATGACGCCGAGGCGCGGGCGTACCGCAATGCAGTGCTGCTCGGCCGCTTTGTCCGCGAGGAGATGGCGACCGCCCTCGGCGTCTCCCTCGAAAAGGCGGCACAAGTCGAGCAGCGCCTGACGGCGCTGAGCCTGCTGCGTCCCATGCCCGGCGAGCCGGAGCTGCTGGTGCCGGTGAGCCCCGACACGGCGGTGGCCGACCTCGTGGGGCCGGCCGAGAGCCGCATACGGGACCTGCAGCGGGAGGTCTCCGAGATCCGTGACCAGATGGGCGCGCTGCGCGCGACGTACTTCGAGAGCCGTCAGCAGCGCAACCAGACCGAGGCCTTCGACGTGATCAGCGACATCAACGCGCTGCAGGCCGTGCTGGACGAGCAGGGCGAGCGCTGCCGCATCGAGATACTCACCGCCCAGCCCGGCGGTGCCCGCCCCTCCAGCCTCCTGACCAGCGCCCGGCCCAGATCCCTGGAACGGCTGGATCGCGGGGTGCGGATCCGTCACCTCTACCAGCACACCGCGCGCAGCGACCTCGCCACCACCTCCTATGTGCAGGCGGTGACCGCGCACGGAGCGGAGGTGCGCACCACCGACGAGCTGATCGACCGGATCGTCATCTACGACCGGGAGGTGGCCTTCCTTCCCGAGCAGCACGTGGACGGCCGGGCGCCGGGGGCGGTGGTGGTGCGCGAGCCGACGCTGGTGGCCTTCATCTGCCGGGTCTACGAGCATCTGTGGGCCGGGGCCACCCAGTTCGTGCCCGGGACCGAGGACAGTGCCGAGATCACCGACGACCTGAAGCGGTCGATCATCAAGCTCATGGCGCAGGGCTACAAGGACGAACTCGTGGCCCGCCGGCTGGGCATGTCGGTGCGCACCTGCCGCCGGTACATCTCCCAGATCATGCTGAGTGTCGACGCCACCAGCCGTTTCCAGGCCGGTGTGCAGATCGCCCTGACGGGTCTGCCGGACCTGGAGTAGTCCCGTCGGGCAGTGCCTGCCAGGCCACAACCTGCCACCCGGCGGGCGTGGTCCGCGGGGTGCGGTGCACGGCAGTCTGGTTCAGTCCAGCAGCACAGAACCAGCACACAGCCCAGGAGGGTGAGCCGTTGGAGACTTCCCGGCCCGCGCCAGCGGGGCACGGATACGGCAGCCGTCATCTGGTGCACCGGCCGCAGCACTTCGGTCCGCAGACGCCGGACAGCCCCGACGACCGGGGGCAGGAGTTCGTTCTCACCGGTGAACTGCCCACCGCCCACCCGCTGTTCAACGACGGCCATGACCGCTTCCACGACCCGCAGGCGGCCATGGCGATGGTCAGCCAGGTCAGCGGGGGGATCGGCCAGGCCCACTTCGGTGTCCCGGACGACCGGGTGGCGGTCTTCTACCGGTTCGGCCTGGAGACCGGTGACGTGGGCGCCTGGCGCCGCCACTCCGGTCCCGGCACGCTGACGGTGACCATGCGGGTACGGCCCGACAAGGTGATCTCCGGCGTTCCGCGGGCCCTGGAGTTCGACACGCTGCTGGAGATCGACGGCGCCGCGGCGGGCACCGGGTCGGCGAATCTGCTCTTCCTCGCCCCGATGGTGCACCGCAGTCACCGTGAGCACTCCCGGCACACCGTCCTCGCCGCGGCAGGGCGACACGCCGAGCACGAGGCCGCCGCGGACGGGGCGCCGTGCCCCGGTCCCGCGGAGGTGGGGCGCGCCAGCGCCGCCAATGTCCTGCTGCGCTCGCCGGTGAGCGTCGAGGGACACCGGCTGTCCGCGGCGGTGCGTCCGCCCTGCACCTGGCCGGCCGGGCTGGCCCGGGAGGACGGGGCCCCCGCGTCCGCGCTGCTGCTCGAAGTGCTGCGCCAGACGGCGCTGCTGACCGCCTACCGGCTGCACCGCCTGGACCCGCGGCACTGCGCGCCGGTCGCGCTGCACACGCACTTCCGGGGCCACGCCGAGCCCGATCTGCCGCTGCGGTGTGTCGCGGTCGCGCAGCCGGCCCGGCAGGACGCCCTGGGGCGGCCGCTGGTCCCGCTGGCCCTGACCCTGACCCAGGCGGGGCGGGCGGTGACGGAGGCGGTGATCTCAGTTGTCGAGGATCTGTGACCACTCCCGCTGTTCGGCGTCCAGTGCCTCCTGGATGGCCGCCGCGGCCTCGGCGTCGAGCATCGTGGTGATCTCCGTGTCCAGGGTGCGGCCCATGCCGGCGTCGTACACCGCGATGCTGACGACGAACGCGGTGGGGCCGCTGTCCAGGGTGAGGGTGCGCAGGGTCCACTCGTCGCCCGCTCCCGCGGTGCCGTCCGGCCGGTTCACCTGGGTGGGCCGGCTGTCCGGGCCGAAGCCGAACTCGCTGAAGCGGAACTGGATGCCCTGGCCGATCGCCTTGCTGTAGGCCTCCTTGAGTGTCCACAGCCGTACCAGGCTCGGATTGCGCTCCGGTTCCGGCAGGTCGGCGAGCATCCGCTGTTCGTGCGGTGTGCAGATGTGCCGGGCCAGGCCCCGCGCGTAGATGCTGCGGTCCGCGCGTTCGGCGTCCACGCCGATCAGCCCGCGGCTGGTCAGGCCGACCAGCAGCAGGTCGTCGGTGTGGCTGAGGCTGATGTCGATCTGGTCGCAGCCGCGCAGATAGGGCCGTCCGGTCGGCCCGTAGGCCAGTTCCAGGTCGACCGCCTCGGCGCGCAGCGCGGCCGCGGCCGCGTGTTTGAGCAGCCGGCGCGAGGCCGCGTAGCGTCCCCGGATCTCCGGGTGTCCGATGTCCCGGTAGCGCGACCAGTCACGGCCCAGCACCGCCCGCAGCGCGGGGCCGTCGGCGGCCTGCGGGCGCCAGTCGGCGAGCCGGCCGTGGACCACCGCCGTGCCGTAGCGCCGCAGGTCCTCGCGGACCGCCGACCAGTCGGTGCCCTCCGCGGTCACACCGATCAGGTCCCCGCCTGCCGCGTTCATCGGGTGTCTGTCCCGTCGGTCGTGACCAGTGAGTGGATTTCGCGCAGGCTGCGGGCCTGGAGCACGCGGCTGACCGGGACGCTGCGGCCCGTCTCGCGTTCCAGGAGCATCACCAGGCGCAGCAGGTGCACCGAGTCCCAGTCGGGCAGCAGGTCGAAGTCGGCGGCGGCCTGTTCCTCGGTCAGGTCCAGGCCGAGCCCGTCGCGCACCGCGTCGAGGAAGCCGGCGAGGCCGGCGGTGCTGTCAGGGCTCATCGGTGTCTCCTTCGAAGTCGGCCTGCACGGTCAGGTGACCGGGCGCTGCGGGGATGGCGGCGAGGTCGTGCCGAAAGAGTGTCTCCACCCCGTCGTCCGGTGTCTCGGGCACGAAGCCGAGTGAGGGGTAGAAGCCGCGGGAGCGCGCGTTGGCGCGGGTGGCGCGGTAGCGGGCGCGGACCGCGGGCAGGCCGCGGCCGCGGGCGTGCGAGAGCACCGCGCTCAGGCAGCCCTGTTCGATGCCGCGGGCCAGTACCCGGCAGCTGAGGAGCATGTTGTCGATGTACAGGCCGTCGGCGCCGTCGCGGACGAAGACCGCGCCCACCAGGCCGCTGTCGCCGTAGCGGTCGCTGACGCGTACCGCGAGCGGGCGGGGGCCGGTGTCCGGGCCGGAGATCCGCTCCGGCCCGATGCGTTCGCCGGTGAGGTTGAACTGGTTGGTGCGCAGGGAGAGTTGTGACACGCGGGGCAGTTCGTGGGGGCGGGGCGGGGAGATGCGGACGACGATGGCGAGTTCGCGCAGGTACTCCTCGTGGGAGCCGGTGCTGCCGCGCAGCCGGGTGCGGGCGGCGGCGGCCCGGTACTGCCCGGTGCGGCCCCGGTCGTCGTCGGTCACGTGCGGGGTGTCGAACCAGCCGTCGGCCAGCAGCCGGGTGACGTGCCAGGCGGGCTCGTCGCCCAGCGGGACGACGGCGGTCTCGGGCAGGCGGTGGCGGATCAGGGCGCGTTCGGCGGCGCTGTCGTCGGCGAACACCAGGGCGTCGGTGGCGATGCCCAGGTCGTGGGCGATGGTGTGCAGGGCGGTGTCCTTGGGGTCCCAGCCGGCCTGCACGCTGACGAAGTCCTCGGCGCGCAGGGTCATGTCGGGGTGGGTCTGCAGGACGTCGCGGACCGGGCCGGGGTCGTTCTTGCTGCTGACGGCGAGCAGTACGCCCTGGGCGGCGAGCTGTCTGGCCACCCGCTGGAGGGCGGCGTAGGGCTCGCCGCGCAGGGTGGGGCCGCAGTCGATGCCGTCCGGTCCGTCCTCCCCCAGCACTCCGTCCCACAGGGTGTGGTCGAGGTCGAGCACGAGGCATTTCCTGGTCATGCCGCGCCGGGCGCGCAGCACGTGCACGGCTTCGCGGGCCAGTGCGGCGAAGACGGCGGCGCTGAAGGCGCTGCGGGTGTAGAGGGCGAGGCGGGCGTCGGTGGCCGGTCCCGCGGAGGCGATGAGCGGGTCGAGGTCGACGACGGCCAGGGCGGGGTGCTGGGCGGTCAGCCGCAGCAGGCGGGCGTTGAACTCCCGCCACACCGCGCCGAGCAGCGCGCGCTGTTGCTGGTCGATGATCTGGTGGGTGAGGTGGCGGGGCAGTGGCAGGGTGTTGAGGACCAGGGCGCCGGTGCCGTGTGCGGTGTGGGCGGCGGCGACGCTCTGCAGGCGGTCCAGCAGCCGGGCGCAGGCCTCTTCGGCGTCGGTGACCGTCCAGGGCAGCGGAAGCTGTTCGGCGACCGCGTCGGCGCCCAGTACGCACAGGGTCAGTTCGGGCCGGCAGCGGCGCAGTTCGCTGTGTTCGTCGGTGAGGTCGCGCAGGTAGGCGCCGTGGTCGCCGGTGACCGGGCGGGCCAGCAGGCCGTGCCGGGCGAGTTCGGCGACCAGCGGGTCGGTCAGCTGGGCGGTGGCGGAGTGGCCGGTGACGGCCACGGTGACGGCGGGGGTGTGCGGATGGTGGGCGAGGACGTCCTCGGGGCGCAGCCGTGCCAGCAGGCTTCCGCAGCGGGTCAGTTCCTCGGCGGTCTGTTCCTCGGAGCGGTCGGCGGCGTCGGTGAGGCGGGCGAGCAGCACGGCCACCTCGGGGTAGGCCGCGGCCAGCGTGCCGGCGCGGTGCAGGGTGCGCAGTTCGTCCAGGGCGGTGGTCATCGGGTGCGCCCTGCTTCCCCGGGCCGGGAGGGCCGTTCCAGTGCCAGCCCCGCCTTGATCCATTTGCTGGACTCGACGACGACGGACAGGGCCCGCTCCCCCGGTTCGAGCTGGGGCAGGAGGCGGTCGAGCTGGAGCAGCGGCAGGGCGTTGCCGGTGTTGCCGGTGTCGCGCACGCAGGACACCTCGCGGCAGCCGGGCGGCAGGCCCAGGCCGGCGACGATCCGGTCGGTCATGTGTCCCGACAGCTGGGGCGGCAGGATGAAGTCGACCTGCTGCGGGCTCCAGCCGGCCGTGCTGAGCAGTTCCCACAGGATCTCCCCGGCCAGGGCGGGGACCTGCTCCTCGATGGTCTTGTAGTCCTCGAAGAGCATCTGCCGGTGGGGGTCGGGGGCGGCGGATCCGTGCCAGTCGACGACCTGTCCCGGTGCGCGGCCCAGGCCGGCGAAGCGGTGCAGCAGGCCGCGGACGGCGACGGCCTCGCCCTGCGGGTCCGCGGTGACCACCGCGGCCGCGGCTCCGTCGCCGAACAGGACGTAGTTGACCAGTTCCTGGGTGGCCAGTGCGGAGGCGTCCTGCCCGGCCTCCAGGAACCGGGCGGTGACGTCACCGGCGACGACGAGGCCGGCGCGGTGGCCGCCGGCCAGCAGGGCGCGGGCCACGTCGAGGGCCTGGACGGCGCCCGAGCAGCCGGCCTGGAGCTGGTAGGTGGGCAGGTGGTTGAGGCCGAGGCGGTCCGCGGTCTGGTTGGCGGTGGTGGGCAGCAGGGCGTCGGGGGTCGCGGTGGACAGCACCAGGAAGTCCAGGTCGGCGGTGTCCATCCCGGCGGCGGCCAGTGCCCGGACGGCCGATTCGGCGCTCAGGTCGGCGAGGGTGTGGGTGACCTTCCCGGTGGCCGGGTCCCAGGCGAAGTGGCGGGTGCGGGTGCCCACGAAGAGGTCGATCCAGTCCTCGCTGATCCCGAAGAGGCCGCTGAGGGCCGCGTTGTCGACGGGTTCGGCGGGCAGCGCGCTGCCCGTGCCGGCGAGGTGCAGGGGTGCGGTGCGTGTCGTCATACCGTGACCCCCGTGCCGGTCAGCTCCCGTACGAGGACGGCGAGTGTGCCCACGGAGCGCAGTGCGGGCAGCAGTTGCTGCATGGTCAGGCCCGTGGCCTGGGGCAGCCGCTGCTCGATCCGGTCCTTCAGCTGCATGATCATCACCGAGTCGAAGCCGAGGTCCTCGTAGATGCGGGCCGCGGCGTCGACCTGGTCGCGCGGGTAGGCGCCGACCTCCACGACCGCGTCGATGACCGCGGACAGTGCGTCGTCCCGGCGGCCGTCGGCCGGGTCGTCAGGTGCGGCGCAGCGGTGCGCGGCCGGGTGCGGTGCGGCGGGGGCGGCCGGAGCCGCGGGCCGCCCGGATGCCTGGGCCGGGAGGGACACCTGGACGGAGGCGGGGACAGGGCTCAGGTCGGCGGCGGGTTCCTGGGCGGGGGCGGTCTGCCAGAAGCGGCGCGCGCTGGAGAAGACGTAGGGGGCGAGGCGTTCGGTGCGGCGGTGGGCCGGCTCGTAGAGGGCGTCCCAGCGCGGCTCGACGCCGCTCAGGTAGAGCCCGCCCACCGCCTCGGCCAGGTCGGTGGCGGTGGCGCCCTGGCCGGGGGCGGGGTGCAGCAGCCGGATGCCGGTGGGCAGGTCGGCCCGCCCGGCCAGGCGCAGCAGGTGCCCGGCGGGGCCGAGTTCGACCAGGCAGGTCGGGGCGGTCTCGGCCACCAGGGCGGCCAGCGCGTCGGCGAACCGCACCGGCGCTGTGGCCAGGTCCGCCCAGTAGGGGGCGTCCAGGAGCTCGTCGCCGAGCATCCGGCCGTGGCGGGCCGAGGCCAGGGCGATCCGGGCCGGGGCGGCCGTCACCGGTCCTGCCAGGCCGGCGGCCCGGGCCGCGGCGGCGGCGGCCGCGGGGCCCTGGCAGGCGTGTTCGACGGGGAGCCTGCGGGTGCGCAGCCCGCGTTCGGCCAGTGCCCCGGCAGCCTGTTCCAGCACGTCCGCGGTACCGCAGACGACGGTGTCGCGCGGGCCGTCCACGGCGGCCAGGAACAGCCCCGGGTGGGCGGCGAGGACGTCGGCGATCTCCTCCTCGCCGCCGCGCACGGCCAGCAGGCCGCCGTCCGGCAGGCCGTCCGCGGCGGCGGCGTGGGCGGCGACGAGGCGGGCGGCGTCCGGCAGCGCGAGCACTCCCGCGGCGACGGCGGCGGCGTACTCGCCGCTGCCGTGGCCGAGGACGGCGTCGGGCACCACGCCCAGTTCGGCGAGGGTCTGGGTGAGGGCGTGGGCGACGGCGAACAGGGCGGGCTGCGCCCAGCGGGTGCGGTGCACGGCGGGGTCGGCGGCGAGGATCAGGTCCCGTACCGAGGCGCCGGTGTGGGGGCGCAGGGCGTCGTCGGCGTCGTCCAGGTGGCGCCGGTAGGCGGCCGATTCGCGGTAGAGGCCGGCCGTCATGCCCGGCTCCTGGCAGCCCTGTCCCGGGTAGAGGAAGGCGACGGCCGCGGGGCGCAGCGCGCGGTCGCTGACGCGTGAGCGGGTCTGCTCGTCGTCGGCGGCGGCGGCCAGGGCGGCGGCGAGTTCGGCGGTGTCGCGGGCGGTGAAGGCGGCCCGGTAGGGCAGGCCGGTCTTGGTCTGGTTGCTGGTCCAGCACACCGGGGCGGCGTCCCCGCGCGGCCGCCGGGCCAGTGCCTCGGCCTGGGCGGCCAGATTGCGGCGCAGTGCCTCGGGGGTGTCGGCGGAGAGGGTGAACACCCCGGCGGTGGCCGGAGCGCGGGTCGCGGCGTGCACCGCGCGGGGGGCGGAGGAAAGGACGGCGTGGGCGTTGGTGCCGCCCATGCCGAAGCTGCTGACCCCCGCCAGCACCTCGCCGGCCGGCAGCCGCAGGGGGGCCTTGAGCAGGGCCAGCCCCCGCTCGGCGAGCCGCAGGCGGGGGTTCTCGCGGACGGCGAACCGGCTGGCGGGCACGATGCGGTGGTGCAGCGCCAGCGCCGTCTTGATCAGGCCGGCGATGCCCGCGGCCCCCTCGGTGTGGCCGATGTTGCCCTTGACCGAGCCGAGCGCGCACGGCTCGTCGCGGGGCACCGCGTGCACCTCGCCGAGGGCCGCGCACTCGATGATGTCGCCGAGCGCGGTGCCGGTGCCGTGCGCCTCGATGAAGCGGACCTGGTCCGCGCCGACGCCCGCCCTGCGGTACGCCGCGGCCACCACGGCCTGCTGGGACCAGCGGCTGGGGGCGGTGACCCCGTTGCTGCGGCCGTCCTGGTTGACGGCGGTGCCGCGGATGACGGCGTAGACGCGCTGGCCGTCGGCGAGCGCGTCCTCCAGCCGGCGCAGCACCACCACGCCGGCGCCGTCGCTGCGGCCGATGCCGTCGGCATCCGCGCTGAACGGCTTGCACCGGCCGTCCGGGGCCCTGAGGCCCATCTGCTGGTAGACCATGCCGAGCGCGGGGCTGAGCACGATGTTGACACCGGCGGCCAGTGCGGTGGAGCACTCGCCGGACAGCAGCGAGTTGACGGCGAGATGCACGGCGACCAGCGAGGAGGAGCAGGCGGTGTCCACCGCGAGGCTGGGGCCCTTGAGGTCGAGGTGGTAGGAGATCCGGTTGGCGGTCATGCCCGTGCTGCTGCCGGCGCCGAGCTGCGGGGTGACACGTGCGTAGTCGCCCATGTGCAGCTGGGCCCACTCGCTGCCCATCACGCCGACGAAGACACCGGTGTCGCTGCCCGCCAGCCGGGACGGGGAGCGGCCCGAGTCCTCCAGGGCCCGCCAGGCGCACTGCAGCAGGAGCCGTTGCTGCGGGTCCATGGCGGCCGCCTCGCGGGGCGCGATGGTGAAGAAGTCGTTGTCGAAGACGGCGACGTCGTCGGCGAAGCCGCCCCGGACGGTGTCGTCGAAGCCCGGGCCGCCGCGGCCGGCGGGCAGCGGGCCGATCGCGTCGCCGCCGCGCATCAGCAGCTCCCAGTAGGCCTCGATGCCGTGGGCCGCGGGAAAGACGCAGTCCAGGCCGACCACCGCCACGGCGTTCACCGCTGCCACCGGTCCGCGTCCGCGCCGCGCACCGTCAGATGGGCCGCCAGGTGGGCCACCGTCGGATGGTCCCAGACGAGCATCGGCTCGACCGCGATGCCGAAGTCGTCCTCGATGTCGCCGCACAGGCTCAGCGCGCACACCGAGTCCATGCCGTACTCGGCCAGTGGCACCGTCGGGTCGATGCTCTCGGGCAGCCGGTCCAGATAGACCGAGAGGTGCGCGGTCAGCCACTGGTACAGCGGTGCCTCGGTGTGCCACGGCGGGGAGGGAGTCATCCCTACGGCTCCTTGTTTCTGGGTTTCTGGGTTCCGGTGCTGCGGGCCCGTGCTCAGCCCGGAAGCGGTGTGTTGTACAGGTCGAAGCTGCGCCGGTCCCCGTAGCGGGCCAGGACTTCCTGGTGGACCCGTGCGGTGCACTCGGCGGGCAGGTCGGCGGCGGGGATCCCCAGCCGCTGGGCGATGCGGTGCAGGGCGGCGGCGGCCCAGGCGGGGTCGGCCAGGAAGGGGTCGGGGCCGCCCTGGTTGTGGCGCCACACGCCCAGGACGCAGGCGGCGGCGAGCACCAGCACGTAACGGTCGGTCAGGGCGAACCAGGAGGGGCCCACCGGATGGGCGGCGTCCACCGGCGGCAGCGCGAGCACCCGGCTGCGCAGTTCGTGCAGTTCGACGGTCATCTGCCCGGCCAGCTCGCGCAGGGTGCGCTCGGCGGGGGTGGCGCCGGGCAGCGACGCGGCGGTGGCCAGCAGGGTGGCGCTGACGCTGTCGCGGCCGCAGGCCAGGGACAGCCGGCCGTAGTCGAACGGCGGCAGCGGGGCGCCCGGGCGGAACAGGGTGGCGGGCGCCTCGGTGCCGGTGAACCAGGACTCCTCGGCCAGGGCCCGCAGTTGCGGGATGATCGTCGCCTGGCAGGCGGCGGTGCCCGCGTGGCCGAGGCTGACCACCGGCACGTCGCGGATGTGTTTCTGGAAGATGCCGACGGTGCCCTCGCGGGTGTAGATCTGCGAGCCGAGCACGGTCGCCAGGTCGTACATGGTCTCGCTGAGCACTCTGGGCAGCAGCAGTTTGACCGCCGCGGAGTAGACGCTGGTCTCGGCGGGCAGCAGGTGCAGGGCCCGGGTGGCCACCACGGCCATGCAGTCGTAGAGCAGCAGGTTGACGAAGGCCGCGGCGAGGGTGCCCGCGGTGTGCTGCGGGTCGGCGGGGTCCAGCCCGGAGCGGCCGGGCCCCTGGTTGCGGTCCACCAGGACGGCGGTGCGCAGGCCGGTGTCCACCGCCGCGGACACCAGGGAGGCCATCAGGGTGCGGCTGACCTGGAAGGAGCGCAGGGCGGTCGGCACGCCGCTGCCCAGCGGCCCGAGCAGGGTGTGGTGGCCGACGGTGCACGCGTCGAGTTCCACGCCGGCGAAGTAGCAGCCGCGCAGGCCCAGGGCGGCGGGCCGGCGGGTGACCCGGTAGCGGTCGGCGGGCAGGGTGTGCGGGTCGAGCAGGAGCGCCGAGTGGCTGCCCGTGGTGCCCGGCTGGGGTTCGGTGCGGCAGAACAGCACCAGGGCGTCGGCGCGGTGCAGGTTGTTGATGACCGGTTTGGCGCCGGTGACCGACAGGCCCTGGGCGTGTGGCTGCGCGCGCACCCCGCTGCGGACGAAGTCGTTGGTGTGGGCGGTCTCGTGCTGGGCGATGGCCGCCTTGGAGCCCGCCAGCAGCAGGCCCGCCAGCCAGGACCGCTGCGCGGCGCTGCCCTGCATCCACACGTCGGAGGCGGCCATGAAGGTGGTCATGCCGTAGCCGGCCCCGAGGGCGACGTCCCGGCGGAAGACCGGGCGCATCACCCGCAGCAGGGTCTCGGCGGAGTCGAAACGCCCGCCCAGCTGCGTCGGCACGAACTCGCGGCTCATGCCGAAGTCGTCGAGCAGCCCCTCGGCCTCGGCGGACAGCACGGCACGCCGGTCGGCCTGCAGCAGCGCCCGGTAGCCGACCGGGTTGGACGGGGAGGCCGGGTCGCCCAGCAGCGCCTCCAGCCGCGCGACCCGGGCCGGGGCCTGGCTCTCGGGCAGGCCGGGCAGGAGCGGCTGGGTCAGCAGCGCCGACGTCGGCGCGGCACTCACCACGAGCCGCTCCGCACCGTGTCGCCGGCCGGCCCGCCGCCCGCCGGTCCGGCGCCGTCCGGTTCGGCGCCGTCCGGCGCGGACCGGGTGCGCAGGGCGTGCACGGCCGGGTCGAGGACCTCGTAGAGCGGGGAGAGCTCTCCCTGGAGGAACAGTGTGCGCATCAGGGTGCGCTGGATCTTGCCGCTGGTGGTGCGGCGCAGGGTGCCGGGGCGCAGGAGGACGACATTGCCGGCCGGTACGTCGAAGCTCTGCCCGACCAGGGCCTGGACATCGCGGGCCAGCGACCGCAGGCGTTCGGTGCCCGCGCGGGGGGCGCGTACCTCCTGGATCACGACGAGCTGCTCGCGGTCCGCGCCGACGGTGAACACCGCGCCGTGCCCGGCGCCGAAGGCGGGGCCGATCTCGCGGATCGCCCACTCCACGTCCTGGGGGTAGATGTTGCGCCCGTTGAGGATGATGACCTCCTTCAGGCGTCCGGTGATGTACAGCTCGCCGTCGTGCACGGCGCCCAGGTCGCCGGTGCGCAGGAAGCCGCCCGACTCACCGAGCGCGGCATGGAAGGTACGGGCGGACTCCAGTGGCTGGCGCCAGTATCCCTGGGCGACGCTGTCGCCGCGCAGCCAGACCTCCCCCACGCGTCCGGGGGGCACCTCCCGGCCCGCCAGCGGGTCGACGACACGCAGGTCGAAGTCGTGCACCTGTCCGGCGCCGACCAGGGTGCGGGCGGGTGCGTCCGCGGCCGGGGCGCGCAGTTCGTCGTGTTCCAGGGCGGCCGCGTCCACGGCCAGCCGGCGGGCGGGCACGCCCGGTTCGCCGCCGGAGACCACCAGGGTGGCCTCGGCGAGCCCGTAGCCGGGGTAGAGGCTCGCCGCGCGCAGGCCGGCCGGGGCGAAGCGGCGGGCGAAGGCGTCCAGGGTCTGGGCCCGTACCGGTTCGGCGCCGCACAGGGCCAGCCGCCAGCTGGACAGGTCGAGTTCGCCGACCTGGGCATCGGTGACGCGGCGGGTGCACAGGTCGTAGCCGAAGTTGGGGCCGCCGCCCACGGTCAGGCCGTACTGGCCGATCGAGCGCAGCCAGCTGACGGGCCGTTTGATGAAGGAGACCGGCGGCAGCTGGACGGACCAGGTGCCCAGCCACAGCGGGTGCAGCACATGGGCGATGAGGCCCATGTCGTGGTAGTGCGGCAGCCAGCTGCTGAAGCGGTCGGCGGCGGTGGTGCCCAGGAGGTGCTGCAGCGCCTCCTGGTTGGCCAGCAGGTTGCGGTGGGTGACCATCACCCCGCGCGGGCTGCTGGTCGAGCCGGAGGTGTACTGCAGGAAGGCGAGGTCGTCGGGGCCCGTCCGCGGGGCCTGCCAGGCATCGGCGGCGGCGGCCGTGTCGTCGAGGTCGGTGGCGAGGCAAACCGTTTCTCCGCGGCCGGAGACGGCCAGCCACAGCGAGGTGTCCGCCGCGTGCTCGGAGTCGGTCAGCACCAGCCTGCCCAGGGTGTCCCTGAGGATGCCGGACACCCGCTGCAGCCGCTCGCCCCGGTCCCCGGGCAGCGGCGCGGGCACCGCGATGGCACCGGCGTACAGGCATCCGACGAACGCGACGAGGAAGTCCGTGCCGGGCGGGTACAGCAGCAGCACGGGCTGGCCCTGGACGCCGTACTCGCGCAGCCGCACCGCCAGGGCGCGGGCCCGGCGGTCGAGCGCGGAGTAGGTGAGATGTTCGGCGCCGCCGGGACCGCGCAGGAATATCTGGGCGTCCGTGTCGCCGCGTTCGGCGACCCGCTCCCGGATCAGCTGGGTGAAGGTGGTGAATGCAGCGGTCAACGTCAGCCCCCTCGTGTCGCATTCGAGGCGGGGCACAGGAGGCCCCTTCTGCCGCCGAAGCACGCCCATCGTGAGATCGCGGGCTAAAGCGCCGCTTGCGATGCGCTCCCGTTTCACAGAAATCAGGGGTACGGCTGTCCGATTTTGGGGAGTGGGTGCCGCCTACAGTGAGGCAGCACGGTCTGGCTTCGGACTTCCGCCGGCCGCCCGGCCAGCGGGTTTCACCACACCCGAGGGGGCCGCCGCGCCCGCTCGGGGCCGGGGCCCCGGACACCGGCGAGCGGCGGCGGGGCCAAATCCCGCTGCCCCGGGCCGACGGGGAACACGGGAACAGGGCCGCGGGACGGCGGGGACTGCCGACAAGGGGCCCGGGCGCACAGGCCGTCCCGGTCCCGCCCGCCGGCCGGCGCGACCGAGAAGAAGGTGGGGGCATGCGATTTCGGATTCTGGGTCCGTTGGAAGTCACCTCGTCCGCGGCGGCCGAACCGGTCACGCCCCGGGCCGCCAAGATCCGCGCGGTGCTCGCGACCCTGCTGATCCGGGCCAACGAGATCGTCTCGGTGGACGGCCTCATCGACGAGCTGTGGGGGGAGAACCCGCCGCGCACCGCCAAGACCACCCTGCAGGTCTACATCTCGCAGCTGCGCAAGCTGCTGCAGGCCGCCGACCCCGAGTACGGCCGGGACGCGCTGGTCACCCGCCCGCCCGGATACGCGCTGTACCTGGACCCGGCGCAGCTGGACCTGACGGTGTTCGAGGAACTGCACCAGAGCGGCCGGGCGGCGCTGCTGCGCGGCGACCACGCCGCCGCGGCGGATCTGCAGCGCCGTGCGCTGCAGCTGTGGCGTGCGCCGCTGGCCTCCGACACCCCGCACGGCACGCTGCTCGCCCGGGCCTCGGTGCGGCTGGCCGAGGTCCGGGCCGCCGCCCTGGAACAGCGCATCCGCGCCGAGCTCCAGCTCGGCCACCACCAGAGCCTGATCGGTGAACTCCAGTCCGTCGTGGCCGAGATGCCGATGCGGGAGGAGTTCCACATGCTGCTGATGACGGCCCTGTACTGCGCCGGCCGGCAGGCGGACGCGTTACGGGTCTTCGCGCAGCTGCGCCGGGCCCTGGTGGCGGAACTGGCCATCGAACCGGGCCAGCAGCTCCAGCAGCTCCACCAGCGGATCCTGGCCGGCGACCCGGAACTGCTGCGCCCGGCGCCGGCCCGCCGGGCGCCGCAGGAGAGCCCCGCGCCCGGCAGGACACCCCAGGCGGCCCCCGCGCCCGGCGGGATGCCGCGGGAGACCCCCGCACCGGACGGGACGGCGCGGACCACGGCCGCACCCACCGCACCGGCCGCACCGGGTGCGGTGCGGCTGCCCGGCCGGGCGCTGGACCGGCTGCCCGCGCGCGACCCGGTGTTCGTCGGCCGCGCCGAGGAACTGGACCGGCTCGGCTCGCTGCTGCGCGACGTCCCGGCCGGCGGCTGCGCGGCGGTCGCCGGAGCGGCCGGCACCGGCAAGACCGCGCTCGCCGTCGCCGCCGGCCACGAACTGGACGGCCTCTTCCCGGACGGCCGGGTCTTCCTCGAACTGGGCGGGCCGCAGCAGACGGACGCGGCGGACGCGCTGACGCGGCTGCTGCGCCGGTTCGGGGTGGAGGGGCCGCTGCCGTCCGACCAGGCCGCGCTGCGCCGCGTGCTGCACCGGCTGACCGACGGCCGGCGGATGCTGCTGATCCTGGACGGCGTCCGCTCCCCGGCGCTGGTGCGCTCGCTGCTGCCGGACACCCCGGGCAGCACCGCGCTGATCACCTGCCGGCGGGTCCCGGACGGGCTGACCGACCGGGTGCTGGAACTGGACGTCCTGCCCCAGGACGAGGCCCGGCGGCTGTTCACCGCGGCGGCCGGCCGGCTGATACCGCAGCGCGGCGGCGAGGCGTCGGTGCGGGAGATCGCCGCGCTGTGCGAGGGACTGCCGCTGGCACTGCGGGCGGCCGCGGCGAGGCTGGCCTCGCGCCCCCACTGGGGCCTGGACATGCTGGCCGCCCGGCTGCGCGGCGAGGAACGAAGGCTGCCGGAACTGAGCGCCGCGGCCCCCGGCTTCCACGACCGGCTGCGCTCCTCCTACGAGGAGACCGAGCCGGTGCTGCGGCACGCCTTCCGCCTGCTGGGGCTCGTGCCCGCGGGGCCCTTCGGCGCCAGGACGGCCGCCGCGGTCCTCGGCGAGGACATCGCCAAGACCGGTGAACTGCTGAACGGGCTGGTCGAGGCGCGGCTGCTGCGCCGGGTGGCGGGCGGTCCCGACCACGGCACGCACCACCGGCTGCACCCGCTGTGGCGGCTGCTGGCCCTGGAGTGCCTGGCCGCCGAGTGCCCGGCCGCCCAGACGCGGGCGGCCACCGCCCGGCTGGCGGCCGAGTTCGCCGCGCAGCTGCGCGCGGCCGACGGCTCCGGCCCCGGAGCCGGGACCGGAGCCGGGACCGGAGCCGGGACCGGGGCGGAGGCCGGGGCGGAGGCCGGGGCGGAGGCCGGGGCGGAGGCCGGGAGGCGCGGGACGCATCCGCTGGAGTGGTTCAGCCGGCGGCAGGACGGGCTGGTGGACGTCGTACGCCGGTGTCATGCGGCCGGCCTGTGGGCGCGGACGGCCGAACTCGCGGACGCCATGACCGGTTTCCTGGAGGCCCGGGCGGCCTGGGACGCCTGGGAGACCTGTCACACCCTGGCGCTGGACGCGGTGCGGCGCCAGGAGGACCTCGCCGCCGAGGCCCGGCTGCTGCGGTCGCTGGGCGACCTGGCCTGGCAGCGGCGGCGGTTCGCGGCGGCCGGCGAGTTCTACGAGCGGGCGCTGCTGACGGCCGACGCCGCGCCGGCGGCCGCCGAACGCGGCCGGGCCCTGGTCGGCCTGGCCGACCTGCAGCTGGACGCGGGCGGGCTGGAGGAGGCGGCGGCGCTGCTCTCGCCCGCGCTCGACGCGGTCGCCGACGACCCCCGGGGCCGCTACGAGGCGCACCGGGTGCTGGGCCTGCTGGCCCTGCAGAGCACCGGGCCGGATGCGGCCGAGGCGCACTTCGCCGACTGCCTGGGCCTGGCGACGGCACTGCGCGATGCGCGCCTGGAGTCCTACGCCCGCCGGTGGCTGGATCGGGTGAACGGCCGGGGCCACCGGCCCGCGGGCTGGTCGGAGGTACGGCCCGGGGTGTGGCGCCTGGCACCCAGCGGCTGCTGAGCCCGCAGCGGCCGGCAGGCACCGGCCGACGTCAGCCGATGTTCTTGAACATCCAGGCCTGGTAGGGGTCACCGTATTCGGGGGCCAGCGCGATACGCGGCGGGTAGATCCGCAGCAGGCTCAGGCCCAGCCGCATCGGGGCGTCGGGGACGGCGACGGAGAAGGTGTCCGGCTCGGCGCCGGGAAGCAGTTTCCACTGACGGGGCTCGGGGAGCAGCAGGGCCAGCTCGTGCATGTCCGGCTCGCCGTCGAAGCCCACGTACAGGCCCGCGTCACCGGTGGCCTTGATGGTGTACATGCCCTTGCCGGCGCTGCGCACCTCCCACTCCTGGCGGAAACCGCCGTCCGAGGGCAGCAGGAGCAGCGGCGCGCCGGGCCTCAGTTCCGGCGCGGTGAGCAGCTGCTCGTGGGTGAACGCGATCTGGTAGCGGCCGGGGGTCAGGTCTGCCATGTCTGCTCCGTGTCCGTCACGAGGCGCCGGGGCGGCACCTCTGCGAGCGGAACAAGACATTCCCGCCGGAGACCGGCGGATCACCGTTCTTACGCGAAAGTGTGAAATCCGCGCGCCGATGTGTGCCTGGCGGCCGGGCTGTCAGTGATCGGGCTGTTCGAGTGTGCGGGTGCGCAGGTCCAGGGGCAGGTCCTGGCGGCGGGAGATGCCGAGTTTGCGGTAGACGCCGGTGAGGTGGCGCTCGACCGTGCTGGCGCTGACGTAGAGCTTGGCGGCGATCTCCCGGTTGGTGTGGCCCTGGGCGGCGAGGGTGGCCACCCTCTCCTCCGAGCCGCTGAGCCGGCCGGCGTCCCGGCGGCCGGCCCGGCGTGCGGCGCGCTCGGGGCCGGGGGCGGGCCGTATCTGCTCGCGCAGCGGCAGCGCGCCGCACTCGCCCGCCAGCTGCCAGGCCCGCCGGGTGAGGGTCCCCGCCCGGGTCCCCTCGCTGCTCAGCCGCAGTGCGGAGCCCAGGTCGGCGAGGCAGCGGGCGAGTTCGAGACGGTCCCCGTAGTCGCGGAGCTCGTCGACCGCGCCGGTCAGCAGTTCGACGCGGCGCCGGGGCTCCGCGGTGGCCGCGCTCAGCCGGAGCGTGACCCCGCGCACCCGTGCCCCGCCGGCCGCCGAGAGCGCGAGCTGTTCCGCCGCCAGGGCCTGTGCCTCGGCCGGGCGGCCCAGGCGCAGCAGCGCCTGGGCGGCGTCGGTGCGCCAGGGCAGCAGCCCGGGCTGGTCGGTTCCCCAGCGGGCGGCGGTCCGGCCCGCTTCCAGGAACTCCTCCAGGGCCGCCTGGGGGCGCCGGGTGGCCAGGTAGTAGCGGCCGCGGGCGCCGAGGAAGGCGAGGGCGTGCACGGTGGAGTACGGCTCGCCGGGCAGCGTGGGGTGCAGGTGGCGGGCGGCCTCGGTGTACTCGCCCTGTTCGGTCAGTGCCCGTACCAGCAGGGCGAGCGGGGCCAGCAGGTAGGGCCCGCCGCGGCCGGCGAGGTGGCCGAGCGCGGCGGCCGCCTCCCGCCGGGCGCCCGCGAGGTCGCCGAGGTGCAGCAGGGACTCGGCGTGTGCCGTGGCGAAGGCGGCCTGCCAGCCGGGGGCGTCCTGGGCGGGTGCCTGCTCGCCCAGGCGGCCGCACCAGGTGACGGCGCTGTGCGGCCGGTGCTGGACCAGGGTGCGCAGGGCGCGGTCGAGGCAGTCGAAGGTGGCCTGGGTCAGCGGCGTGTCGGCCAGCAGGCGTTCGGCGGCCGGCACGTCGTCCGGGGTGCTCGGGCGCAGCCACAGCGCGGCGGCGCGGGCGGGCTGTCCGGCGGGGTGCTCGCCGGCGGCCGGGAACCGGTCGAGCAGGGTGCGCAGCGGGTCGTCGGGGGCCGGGCGGGTGTCCGGGGCCGCCCGGCCGAGGACCTCGTCGGCCTCCTCGACGCGGCCCTGGGCCGCCAGCAGCCGGGCCAGCCATCCCGCGTCGGCGGCGGGCAGCCTGCCCGCGCGCAGGGCGGCCTGGGGTTCGTCGAGGAGGCGGTGGGCCTCGCCCGGGTGCAGCCGCCAGGTGTGGGCGGCGAGCTGGAGGGTGATCCGCAGCCGGGCGGCCTCGTCGGGGCAGCCGGAACGGGCCAGGCGGAGAAAGGCCTGTGCCTGGTCGGGGTCGCTGTGCGAGAACGGTTCCTGCCGGGCGGCGTCCCGCAGCGCCTGGATCTCCCAGCCGTGCGCGGCGGCCTGGGCGGCGAGCAGCTGGCCCGCCACGACGGCCGGTTCGGCCAGGGCGTGGTGCAGGACGCGGGCGGCGTCCCGGTGCAGCGACCGGCGCTGGGCGGGCGGGAGCGTGCCGAGCACGGCGGAGGCGGCCGCGGGGTGGGGCAGCCGGGCGCCGGCGGCGAGTCCCGCGGCCTCCAGCGCGTTGCGGGCCCGGGCGGCGGCGTCGGGGCCCAGCCGGGCGAGCAGGGCGGCGCGCCGCGGGTCGGCCTGTTCGCCCAGGACGGCGAGGGCGAGGGCGAGCCGGCGGGCGGCGGAGCCGCAGCGCTGCACACAGGTCGCGAACGCCTCGGCGAAGGGGCCGCCGGGTTCGGGCTCGGGCCATCCGGGCCGGCGGCCGTCGGCGGAGCCCGTCTCGGACAGCAGGGCGCGCAGCAGCAGCGGGTTGCCGCCGCTGAGGCGGTGCAGCCGTGCGGTGGCGTCCGCCGGCACCGGGGTGCCCCAGAAGCGGGCCAGTTCCGCGGTGCCCGGGGCGTCCAGCCGGGCGAGGGGGATGCGGACGAAGCTGGGGTGGCGCAGCAGTTCGGTGTGCAGGCCGGAGCCGTCGTTACGGTGGTGCGGGGACTGGGCCAGCACCGTCAGCAGGGGTGCGCCGCGCAGGGCGTGGGTCAGGCGCAGCAGTTCGGCCAGTGAGGCGCGGTCGGCGTGCTGCAGGTCGTCGACGCACAGGGCCACCGGGCCGCGGGCGCAGGCCGCGCGCAGCAGGGACGCGAACCCGCTGCCGGTCGCGTCCGCTGCCGCGGCCGGCCGGGGCAGGTCCGCGGTGGGGCAGTCGGCGAGCCGGCGCAGCAGGGCGTGGTCCCGGCGGCGGGCGGCGGGGTCGGCGGCGGCGTGCAGCACGGTGAGTCCGCGGGCCGCGGCGGCGTCGGCGGCGTACTGCAGAAACCGTGTCTTGCCGCAGCCGGGTGCCCCTTCCACGAGTACCAGTTGGGCTGTGCCGTCGGTGCAGGCGCGCAGGGACTTGTCCAGCCGTGCGCACTCGTCGTCGCGGTGCAGGAGCACCATGGGCCCGCCCTCCTCCCGGTCGTTTTCCTCCTCGTTCGTGCAGTCTAGGAAGGCATATGCCACCGCGAGGGCCCCCTGCGGTGGGCACTGGCTGCACGGCAGGAAGTGCCCGGCAGCGGCGGGATCCTGGGGTGCGGGCAGCTCAGGCGTCCGCCGGCCGGGTCCGGCGCGCGGCGGCGAGGCGGGTGGTCACCCAGTCGACGATGGCCCCGGTCGGTGTCCCGGGGGTGAAGACGGCGGCGACGCCGAGGCCGAGCAGCTGCGCGACGTCGGCGTCGGGGATGATGCCGCCGCCGAACACGGTGATGTCCTCGGCCTGCCGCTGCCGCAGGTCCTCCAGCAGCGCGGCGAACAGGGTCAGGTGGGCGCCGGACAGCACGGACAGGCCGATGCCGTCGGCGTCCTCCTGGACGGCCACGTCGGCGATCTGCCGCGGGGTCTGGTGCAGTCCGGTGTAGATGACCTCGACACCGGCGTCCCGCAGGGCGCGGGCGACCACCTTCGCGCCCCGGTCGTGCCCGTCCAGGCCGGGTTTGGCCACAACGACCCGGAGCGGGAGTGCGGATGGGAGCACGGATCCTCCAAGAACAGGAAACAGGCGAACCGGATGAAAGGTGTCAGTGGGTGTCGGCGGGAACGTACGTGCCCCACACCCCGCGCAGGGTGCCGCAGACCTCGCCCACCGTGGCCCCGCACGCCAGCGCCTCCTTCATCGGGTAAAGGACGTTGTCGCTGCCCTCGGCGGCCTTGCGCAGCGCGATGAGCGCGTCGTCGACCCGGTCGGAACACCGCCAGGCGCGCAGTTTGGCCAGGCGTTCGCGCTGGCGCCGTTCGACGGCGGGGTCGGCGCGCGCGCCGGAGCCGCTCTCCCCGGCCAGGCGGTGGGCGAGGCGGTGGGCGCTGCGCTCGATCTCGCGCCTCTGGAAGCCGTGTGCGGCGGCGGCGGCCGCGCCGCCCAGCGTCTCCACCTTCGCCATCAGCTCCAGCACGGCGGCCTCCGCGGCGTCGGTCATCCGCTCGGCGGCATAGCTGCCCGCGGGCAGGGCGATGGCCTCGTCGAAGGAGTCGGCGTGCCGGGAGCGGGGGCCGCCGGGCACCGCGGCCGGTCCCCCGGCGGCCGCGCGCACCAGGTCCGCCTCCGGCCGGCGCGCGGCCGGCCGCGCGCCGGCGGCCTGCGGGTGCAGGCGCAGCATCTGCGACGCCGGGCTGCGTGCGCCGAACTCCTCCTTCATCACCCGCGCCCAGACGCGGCGTGCCGCACGGGACCCGGCGGCCTCCTGAAGGGCCGTGGCGCGCGGCGCGAAGAAGAACGACAGCCGCGGCGCGACGTCGTCGACGTCCATCCCGGACGCGACCGCCGTCCGTACGTACTCGATGCCGCCGGCCAGGGTGAAGGCGATCTCCTGCGCGGGCGAGGCACCCGCCTGCGCCAGCGGGCGGCCCGAGACGGCGAGGGGGTTCCACCGCGGCAGCCGGGCCCGGCAGTAGCGCAGGACGTCCGCCGTCAGCCGCAGTGACGGCTCCGGCGGGAAGAGGGAGGTCCCCCGCACGATGTACTGCGTCAGCACGTCGTTGCGGACCGTGCCGGCCAGCCGGTCGGCGCGCACGCCCTGTTCCTCGGCGACCAGCTGGTACAGCAGGAGCAGCACGGCCGCCGGCGCGTCGAGCGTCATCGACGTCGACACCTCGCCCAGCGGGATCCCGGCGAACAGCACCCGCATGTCGTCGACCGAGTCGACGGCCACGCCCGCCCTGCCGACCTCGCCGTGCGCGGCCGGGGCGTCCGAGTCCCGGCCCGTCCGGGTGGGCAGGTCGAAGGCGACCGACAGCTCCCTGGCGCCGTTCGCGATCAGCTGCCGGTAGCGGGCGTTGGACTCCACCGCCGTGCCGGACCCGGTGTACTGCCGCGCCGTCCGCGGCCGTCCGGGGTCCGCCGAGGGACACCCGTCATGGGTGAAGGGGCAGGAGCCGGGTCCGTCCGGTTCTGCCTCCGCGTCCCGGTCCGCCGGGGCGTCCGGGCCGCCGGACGGCTCCATGAGCCGGCCGGATTCGCCCGTCCTGACCTGGTCCATCGATTTCTGCCCTCCGAAAGGCCCGGTGCAGTCGCGGGCGCGCTGCGGGCCGTCACCATGGGGGGAGGTGCTAAAGCCCGGTTAGGGTGCCGGCCGGGCCGTGGCGCGGGCGGTATCCCCGCGGCTGCGGCTACTTGATGAACTCCGGTGCCACGCGCGGCGGCCACTGCCCCACGGTGAGCATGCCCAGGGAGTGCGCACGGGCGACGAGGGCGGCCCGGTTGGGAGCCTTGAGCTTGCGGAGCATGAGCCCGACGTGGTACTCGACGCCCTGCCGGCTGAGGTAGAGGCGGGCGGCGAGCTGCACGGTGGAGGCACCGCTGGCGACCCCCTCCAGGACCTGCGCGTCCAGCTTGCTCAGCAGCCGCTCCCGGGGATGCGCGGCCGGCTCCTCCGGGGCCGCGGCCACGGCTTCCTGGTCGGGGCGCACCTGAACGACGATGCCGGCCAGGCCGCCGGTGGTGTCGTGGACCGCGATACCGGTCAGCCCGGCGGAGAAGACCCGGCCCGAGCCGCCGAGGCCGACCATCCGCTCGTCGAAGCGGTTGCACCGCCCCTCCGACAGCCGGGCGAAGTGCCGGTCGAGATAGGTCGGGGAACTGGGGTGCAGCAGCTCGTACAGGCTGCGGCCGCAGGTGTCCGCCGAGGTGCGCCCGAACTGGCGGGAGAAGTCCGGCTCGGCCGCGACGATGCGCCGGTCGGGGGTGATGTGGGCGGTGTAGGTGCGCCGGCCCGCCGCGGGCAGCGGCCGCGCGGTGTGCGCATGCCGGTGGCCGACCGCAGGGTGAGAGGTGGCTGTCCGGTCGTTGGTGAGCAGGGCATCCGTCATCTGAATGGTCATGTGCAGCCTACGACTTTCTCTATCCAACTGCGGGCGTACAGTGCATGCCTGGTTGCACGGCCGGCCTTCACACAACGCCGGGCAAACGCCGGGGACCCGTGCTCGGCGGTTCGGGCGGAGGGACGCTGACCGCCCCGAACCACTGTGTTCTCCTCGCCCCGGCACCGTTGACGTGCCGGCCTGGCCGGTGTTGCGGCCGTCACTGAAGGAGCCGGGACGGCCGTCGCCGGTGGCCCCCGCACTCCTGGGGCTGCCCGGTACCCGGACCGCTGTCCGCGGCGGCAGACGCGCAAGCCGCGACGTCGCCGCTTCGCCCTTCGCTCGGTGTGAGGGCAGCCATTGCTCGGTCTCCTCTTCGCCGGCCGGGCCCCCCGGGGGAGCAGTTCCCCCGGGAAACCCGGACACCGTGGATCTGCTCGACTGCACCACCGGACGCTTGCGGCTGTGTTGTGCGGGGCATGGAGGACCGCTTGGGCATCCGCCCGCCGCCACCGCCCCCGCCGCCGTGTCACCAGGCCAAAAGCCGCTTGTGCGCCGGTTGTGGGGAGCCCTGCGCAGGGGCCCTCGCGCAGGGGCTTGCCGCCGCCTTCCCCGGCTGGTTCTGTACTGCGGACAACCGGTGCCGCGGGCGCCGGCCGGGCACCGGGCCGGCGCACGGGACGAGAGCGGGGAGCGGCGTGGAATCAACGGCTGGGCGGGAGGTGCGGGGGACGCTGCCGGAAGGGCTCGGTGCGGCCGTCCGCGAGAGCGCCGGGGAGATCGCCGCGCTGCTGCGCCAGGGCGCCGACACGGGACGTGCGGTGCCCGGGTCCACCTGGAACGTCGGACAGGCGGCGGCACATCTGGCGCAGGCCAACGAGCTGATGGCGGACATCGCGGCGGGACGTGCGCGCCCCTGGGGGGACGGCACTCCGCAGAGCCTCGCCGCGGCCAACGAGGCCGCCCTCGCCGCGTTCGGCGAGCGCGGCGCACAGCCGCTGGCCGCGATGATCGTCGCCCAGGCCGACGCCTGCCTGAAGGCGCTGGAGGACAAGGGCGCGGAGGGGACCGTCATCACCCCGCTGGGCCCGATGAGCCGGGACGTCCTGGGGTCCTACCTGCTCACGCACATGCTCGGCCACGGCTACGACCTCGCCCGCGCACTGGGACGCCCGCACATGATCGACCGTGCCCGGGTCGGGCTGACCCTGCCGTTTTTGATCACCGCCATGCCACGGGTCACCGACACCGCCCGCACCGCCGGGCTCAGCGCCCGCTACACGGTCCGCCTGTGGGGCGGCGGCCGGTTCGATGTGCGGGTGGCCCGGGGCGCGGTGTCGGTGAGTCCGCGGCTGCCGGACCGGCCGGACTGCACCATCCTCATCGAGCCGGTCACCTTCCTCCTGATGGCGCTCGGCCGCCGCCGCCAGTGGAGCGCCCTCACCCGGGGCCGCATCTGCGTCCTGGGCCGCAAACCCTGGCTCGCTCCCCGCTTCCCGGCCCTGTTCAAGGCGCCCTGAGCACGGCCGGCCGCAGCACAACTCCCCGAGCGCGGGCCCGCGGAGTACGGGCCCGCGGTCACCGCCGCCCGGGCACGCCGGCGGCCGGGTCGGGATCGAGGAGGCCGAGCAGGGACGCGCGGTGGAGGTCCGCGACCGGGCCCAGGAGGTCCGGGTGGCGCAGCAGCGGCGCCGCACGGTGATCGCGGGGACTGGGAACGGTCAGCCGGCGCGCGTCGCCCACCCCGTCCGCGCCGTGGTGCGTCGCGGCCAGGCAGGCGGCGGCCCGGGCGGCGAGATCGGCGTCGGCCAGCAGGCAGGCCGCCCAGCTGACGACGGTCTCGTCCACCCGGCTGCGCCAGGCGTGCGCGGCCGCCCCCGGCGGACGGGGGCCGGCGCCGGTGACGACGTCCAGCCGGCCGCAGCCCCCGGGGCCGAGCAGGTCCAGCAGCTCGGCGTCCAGCGCGGTGGGGTAGCGCAGGGCGGCGGCGATGGTCGCCGCGTGCCACGCCTGCGCCTCGGCCACGGCATGGTCGAGGGGGCCGGCCGCCGGCGGGAAGGCCGACAGCAGCCAGCGCGTGGAGGCGGCGATGACGGGCGAGAGATCACTGGGCATGGCGGTGGACCGTCCTGTGCGGGTGCCCGCCGTGGCCGGCCGGTGCGTGATCCGGCCGCGGGCCTGCACGCGCCCGGCAGGACGCGGAGCAGGCAACCGTACGGCGGCCGGGCCGGCGGCGACAGGACCTGCGTCACAGCCGGGGCGCGGCGCCGCCCGCCGGTGGGTTCCTTCCGCCGCTGTCCTCCGGCTCCGCTGTGGCCTGCATGTTCCGGCGTCCGTCCCGAAGGGCTCTTTGAGAGGCGGCCGGAGCCGGCGTGCGCGTGCCTGAGCGTCAGGGCTTCGGCGCAGTCGCGGGTCGAGTGGGTTGCCCCGATGTGTGCACATGCCGGCGCCGGCGGCCTGCGCGGTGCCGACCGGCGCGACCCCGCTGCCGGCCATCAGCGAGTGGGCCGGCGATGCCCCACCGGCGGTCCCGGACCGCATCGGCGCCCGCCACTGCCCGCTGACCGGCACCCGGCCGGTGCCGTGCGAGACGACGATCCGCCGCACCCCGGCCCGGTCCGAAGGCCCGGCGGGCGGTGGCGGTGGACGGCAAGAGCCTGCGCGGCGCAGTCAGGGCCGGCGGCCGCAGAATCCACCTGCCGGCGCCGGTTCCCCGCGGCGCAGACCCGGCACACGGCGGCGCTCGCCGTAGCTGACCGGGGGCGATGTCCTCAGGTCGCTACTGCGAGCGGCGCGCCTTGCAGGAACTCGCCCGGCTGCCGTTCTCCGTCCGTGCCCCGAGTACTGGCCGCCCGCCGCAGACCAGCCGCGCCCGCCCGGACAGAGTGTCCGGGCGGGCGCGGCGTGAGCGGGTGGCGGCGGGGGGTCAGGTCGCGGTCAGCGACAGGTCGGCCGTCGTGGCGCGGCCCGGCAGCAGGGTCACCTCCCTGGACGCCGGGCGGTGGCCGGCGGCCGAGGCCGTGATCCGCAGCGGGCCCGTGCGGGCGTCCAGCCAGAGGTCGTAGTGGCCGTCGGAGTCCGTGCGTACCGTGCGTACGGTGCGGGCGAGGTGGTCGCAGCCGGCCGTTCCGGCGTGTGCCGCCGGGCAGATCAGGACAGTGGCTCCGGCGAGCGGCGCTCCCGTGTGCTTGTCGGTGATCGTTCCGGAGAGGTGGCCCCAGGTCTTCGGGAGCGTGACCTTGAGGCTGACCTTGACCGATGCTCCGGCGTAGGGGGCGTCGGTGCTGTAGGTGAGCCGTGCGGTGTAGGTGCCGGCCGTGGCGACGGCGGAGGCGTCCGCGCGGACGGTGACGGTGGTGGAGCGGCCGGGGGCCAGGTCGAACGAGGTCCGGTCCGTCGACAGCCAGGTGACGTCGTCGCCGTCGCACTGGTCGTGCCCGGGCAGGACCTCGGCCGAGGAGACGGTTTCGGAGAGCGAGATCATGCCGCCGACGCGGTAGATCCCGCAGCCGCCACCGGCCCGGAAGACGGTGGCGGAGGCGTTGGGCAGGTCGGACCAGGTGTTGGACACCGGGTCGTACTCGACGACGGTGTTGACCGAGTCCCCTCCGGCGATGCCGCCGACGGCCTGGAGTTTGCCGTCGTTCCCGCTGGCGACAGCGCCCCAGCGTGCGTCGGGCATGTCGGCCGCGCGGGTCCAGGTGTCGGCGGAGGGGCTGTAACGGTAGGTCTCTCCCTTGGCGTCGCTGCCCGAGATGCCCCCGGCGCAGACCAGTTCACCGGTGATGCCGGCGCAGGCCGCGCGTTCCATGGGGAACGGGTAGTCGGCTCGGCGGGTCCAGTTGTCGGTGGCCGGGGTGTAGCGGTAGACGGTGCTGACCATGTCATTACAGCCGGATCCGGTGCAGCCTCCGATGGCATACAGGCTGCCGTCGAGGACGGTCACATTGGGCATGCCGACCGCCTGGGGCAGATCCGTGAGGCGGGTCCAGGTGTCGGTGGTGGGGTGGTACGCGTAGAGCGTGGCGCGGGCACCGTCCGCGGCCCAGCCGCCGGCGACGTACATGGTCCCGTTGATGAACGCCCCGCCGGGTGACTCCAGGGCCTCGGGGAGGTCCGCGATCGGCGTCCAGGCGTCGGTGGACGGGTCGTGCACATAGCTGTGTTTGAGGTACTCCCCGCCGAAGATGCCGGAGACTCCGGCGACGGAGTAGACCTTGCCCTGGTACGTGCCCACCGCGTTGTCCACGACGGGCTCGGGGTAGTCGGCGATGCCGGTCCAGGGCCCGGTCGACGCGGATGCGAATGCGGATGCGGATGCCGTGTCCGTGGTCGTGGCCGACAGATCGCTCGACGTGCCCTTCGGCGCCGACGACGACGCGGAACTCATCGGTCCGGGTGCGTAGTTGCCCTTGACGCGCAGTGTCGGGGCGCCTGCCGAGGAGTCCGACGTGGTCGTGGGGGTGCCGTCCGGTGAGGTGTAACCGGTGCTCTGCTCACCGAGGTTGACGTGCAGCGGCGCCTGTCCCCTGTTGGTGAAGGTGACCTTCTTGCTGCCTGATCCGCCCAGTGACTCGCTGACGGAGAGGGCGTCCGAACTCATGGCCAGGCGGCCTGCCTTGAGCGTACGGTCGAATCGGTTGACCTTGTCCGGCCGCGTGGTGAGGGTGCCGGTCGAGGTGGTGTAGCGGGCGGCGGCCGTCCGGTACGTGTGACGTCCGGTGGGCTCGCTGAACAGCCAGTAGTAGCCGTCGGCCAGCGCCAGGTCGTCGGGGGTCGCGACGGTGGTCGCCGTCGCGTAGCGGTCGGCGGTGTCGGTGATGGTGGCGGGCGTGATGGTGCCGCCCGTGTTGCCGTCGACGACCTGTCCGGCGACGATGCCTCCGCTCACGGCCGCGCAGGAGCCGACGGTGACGGTGTCGAGCTGCCAGAGCGACAGGCCGCTGCCGGAGTAGTGGAAGCGCACCTTCACGTGCTTCGCGCCTGCCGCCTGGGGCAGGGGAACCTCGGCGTGGCCCAGGTACTCGGCCGTGTCCTGGTGCCACACCGTGGTCCACGTCGCGCCCGAGTCGAGGCTGAGGTCGACGTCGGCCACCGAGTCCTTGCCGGGGGCGTAGGCGGCGTCGAAGCCGAGGACGGGTGAGGTCTGGCCTGCCAGGCTGAAGACGGGTGAGACGAGTTCGGTGTCCTCCGGGACACCGCCCCGGGTGTAGGGGGACGCGGAGGCCCAGTTCCCGGTTCCGCCCGTGAAGTTCCACACCGATTTGTCGGCGAAGTCCCAGGCGGCGCCGTCCGTCCCGTGATTGACGACCGTCCAGCCGTGCTCCGGCGTGGTGCCGGTCCAGCCCTCGAAGCCGGTCTCGGCCGGATAGGCGTGGCCGGGTGCGACGCAGGCCGTCAGGTCCACGTCCGGGGCCACGTCGGTACGTACGTCGGCCGTGCCCACCGGGACACTCAGGTCCGTGCTCCGGTAGCCGGGGTAGACCGGCGCCACATGGAGGGCATAGGTGGCCTTCTCCGGAAGCTCCACGCTGTACTTGCCGGTGTAGGGGTCGGTGTAGAGGGCGCCGTTCGGATAGCCGTCGATGGTGATCTTCGAGTACAGGGGCCAGCCGTGCCCGCTGCCGTCCTTGACCGTGCCGGACACCGTGCGGGTGCGCAGTTTCACCAGGGCCAGGTCGGCGGTGGTGCTCTGGTTCTCGGCGACGCCCACTGCGGAGCTGGTCTTCTCCTGGTAGCCGAAGTCGGTGGCGGTGATCCGGTAGGTGCCCACCGCGACGGGGAGGTCGTAGGCGCCATCGGCGTCGGTGGTGACGCGGTACTCCCGGCCGTCCGCCGATTCCTCGGAGACGGCCAGCGCAGCACCGGCGAGCGGAGCGCCGGACGCGCTGTCGGTGACTCGTCCGGACAGCGTTCCGTGGACGCCGAAGGCCAGCGCGGACACGCCGACCGGGGTGCCGAGACCGGTCGGGCCGTCCCAGCCGGCGCCGGCGGTGCACACCACCGTGCCGCAGTCGTCGTTGGACCCTTCGGTGACATCGGTCAGCCCGGAGGCGTTGATGTACGGGTAGGTCACCGGGTAGGTGCCCTCGACGGGGGTGCCCGCCAGCGCGTACATCGCCGTGATCAGCGGCGCGGAGAGGCTGGTGCCGCCGACCTGCAGCCAGCCGTCCTTGCCCACGGTGTCGTACACGGCCAGGCCGGTCGCGGGGTCGGCGACCGCGGAGACGTCAGCCGTCGCCCGGGTGTCGCAGCCGGTGGCGAGCCCCCTCTGATAGGCGGGCTGGGCCTCGTACAGCGAGCAGCCCGATCCGCCGGAGTCCCAGGCGGACTCCGTCCAGCCGCGCTCGGTGTCCGCGGCACGGGTCAGCCGGGTGCCGCCGGCGGCCACCACATTGGGGTTGGTGGCGGGCCAGTTCTGGACATGGCCGGTGTCGCCGGTGGACGCGACCACGGCCACCCCGGGATGGTCGTAGTGGTGGTCGTACGCGGTCTGGGAGGCGCTCTCGCTGGGCAGACCGTAGGAATTGGAGACGTACTTGGCGCCCAGGCGTACGGCGGTGTCGACCGCGGTGCCCAGGTCGTCCAGGCTCGCCGAATCACCCTGCACGAGAAGGATGTTGCACGCCGGACAGGCGGCGGAGACGGCGTCGAGGTCGAGCGCGGTCTCCAAGGCCCAGCCCGCGTCGTCGGCGGGGTAGTCCGTGCCGCCGTTCTGATCGACCTTGCGGAAGCAGCCGTTGGCGGTGGTGCACTCGGGCAGCCCGTAGTGCGTGCGGTACGCGGCCAGGTCGGCCTCGGCGTGGGAGTTGCCGTACGCGTCGACGATCGCCACCGTCCTGCCCTCGCCTGCGGCGGGAAGGCTGTAGGCGGCCTGGATGTCGGCCGGGCCCAGCGCCTCGGACGGGGGCGCGCTCGCCTGCGGCCGGACGAGGTGGTCGGAGCCGGTGCGCACGTCGGCGAAGCACTGGGCCACGCCGTCCTGGAGGCTCGGGTTGTTGCAGCCGGCCGGGACGTAGTTCTGCGGGACGTTGTCCTGCGGCACGGCGTTGAGCAGGTCGGAGGCCTTGGAGGAGCCGGCCTCCGATGAGGAGGCCGAGGAACCGGTGGTGGCCGCGGAGGCGGTGGCCGCGGAGGCGGTGGCCGGCTGTATCGCGGAGAGGACTCCGGCGCCGAGACAGCCGGCTATGAGAAGGGAGAGTGGCGCGCGTACGCGCGCACGTCTTGAGGACAGCAAGGGGGCACCCTTTTCGTCGCGTTCAGGACCCGGTCGGGCCCGGATCAGAGAGGTTCGTAGCCGCTGTACGAGTCGTCCGCGCAGGCAGGGTCTGCCGTCGTGTCGTCGGCAGGTACGCCCGGTGCGGCGGGCGTCGGTTCGCGGTGTCGCTCTCCGGCGGGCGGCACGGCGGTGTGCTGCGGTCCGGTGGCGGCACCGGCGGGAGTGTCGGCGCCGTCCGAACGGGCGCTCGGTGCACCGGACTTCGGTTCGGGGGATGTGCTGCTCATCCGACGGATGGATGCCTCTCCGGTCATGTCCAGGTGAAGGCGGGCTTGCGGATCCTGCGCGCACTGAGTATCGATGGCTGCCGCGTGGCTTCGCGATGGGGCGGATGACCTAAAGATCGGAGCCCGCGCCGGTGGCGTGGCCCCCCGACGGGGTGATTCCGGCCTGTGTCACGCTGACCGCCAGTGCGGTACGCGAGGTCACTCCGTATTTGCGCATCGCGGAGTTCAGTTGCGCGGCAATGGTCTTCGGGGAACGGGAGAGTGCTCGTGCGATGGCCGGGTTGGTCAGACCGGTGAGCATCAGCCGGACCACTTCCAGCTCGCGCGGGGACAGCTGGTCGCCGTAGCCGCGCCGCCCGCCGCGCCACACCTGTCGTACCGGCGCCCCGGCCGCACGGAGCGCGACGTGCACCCGGTCGGCGTCCTTCCGGGCTCCCAGAGCCGTGAATCCGGCCTGCGCGCGGGCGAGTTCGGCCAGTCCGGTATCCCTGTCACCGGCTGCCAGCAGACAGCCGGCCCGGCGTTCGGCCGCGAGCAGTGCCTCATAGGGTCGGGGCAGGCGCTGCCAGGCGGCGGTGGCCCGGCCGAACGCGGCGGCTGCCTCGACGCTGCGGCCCTCTCCTTCTGCCAGGATTCCGCGACAGGTCTCCAGGGCCGCGTCCGCTGCCGGCAGGTTCTTGCCGCCGAGCCCTTCGGCCAGGTCCGCGACGAACCGCCGTGCCTGGTCCGGCCGTTCGACCGCGAGAAGCGCGCCCGTCCGCACCGGTGCGAACTCGGTGGCCCACAGCCAGATGTTCTTGCGGGCCACGACGTCGGCCGGTCCGTCCGTCAGCTCCAGCGCCTCGGCGGCCGACCCCTCGGCGAGCCGGATCCGCGCCAGGGCGGCCGCGGGCTCCAGCGGCAGGTCCACGACGCCGCGCCGCAGCCCCCCGTCGAGCACCTCGCGCAGACGCTCTTCGACGCTCCCCGTCCCGCCTTCGGCCACCGCCGCGGGGCCCAGATCCGCTCCGCTGCCGCCGACCGCCCCGTCCAGCAGAGCCGTGACCAGCAGGGCGTCCAGCTGGAGCAAGGGTTCCTCGTCCACCCCTGCCAGGGCGGCGGCCCGCTCGCCCAGTCCGTCCCAGGCGCCGGTGAACCAGTCCAGGTGCACCAGCGTCACCAGGATCATGTCGTGGAGGCGCTGGTAGCGGTGTTCTTCGGCCCTGGCCAGCGCAGTCGTCAGCAGCGCTCTGGCCTCGTCGTAGCGGCCCCAGCGCATGGCCCCGTTACCGATGTTGAGTCCGCTGCGGGCCAGCTGCATCATTCCTTCCGGGGTCGCCGCGGTGCCGGGCAGTTCCCCGGCCACGGCCCAGCCGGCCTCGTCGCCCATGTCCAGCAAGGCAGTTGCCCGGTCCACCACCAGAGCCAGCCGCTGGTCCGCCGTCATCGGCAGCCGGGCCGCGTCGGCCGCCCGGTCCAGCCAACGGCGGTGCTCCCCGGCCGACATCAGGGTGCCCGGCGGGCTGCCGAGCGTGTTCATCGCCCAGGCCGCCTGGAACGGTTCGCCGGCCAGATCCGGCAGCGCCCTCTCCAGTTCCGCCGCACCGGCCGCGTACTCCCCCGCGTGCAGCAGCATCCTCCCCAGCTGGATGCGGACGGCTGCACGGTCCTGCGGGGCGAGCGCCTCTGCATCCAGCACCCTGCGCAGCGCGCGGGCCAGATCGCCGCGGCCGACGAGCCCGGAGAAGGCCAGAACCGGCATCTTCTGTGCCCACCGGGCCACCGAGGCGGCGGGCGGATCGCTCTCGGTGAGCAACTCGTACAGCAGTCCGACGGCGGTGCGATGGTCCCCGGAGGCCAGCGCGAGGTCGGCGGTCCGTTCGGCGTACCGGCGCCACTGCCCGGTGTCCCCCGCCTCCCGGTAGTGGTGGGCGAGCCGGGCCACCGGCTGCGGCGCCATGGCCCGCAGCGAGCGGCCCGCTCCGCGGTGCAGGGCCCGGCGGTCGGGCGCGGGCGTCATGTCGTAGACCGCACGGGCCGCCAGCGCGTGCCGGAAACTGACCCGGCCGGCCCGGTCCTCGCCGAGCAGTCCACTGCGTACGGCGGCGTCCACGGCCCGCCCGGCAACGTTGTCCGGGAGCCCGCTCACCGTCGCAAGGACGGCCGGGCCGACCGGTTCGGCCAGCACGGAGGCGGCCTGCAGCACGCGTTGCGCGACCGGGGTGAGGCGCGAGGCGCGCTCGGCGACGGCGTCCCGGATGGTGGGCGGCACAGCGATGTCGGCCAGCGTCCTGCGCACCCACTCGCCGTCGCGCCGGACCAGATCGGCCCGGTCGCGCAGCAGCCGCACGGACTCCTCGATGGCCAGCGGCACACCGTCGGTCCGTTCCTGGAGGAACGACGCGAACGTCTCGGAGACGTGTTCCCCGTCGAGCATCGACGACATCAACTCGGCGGTCTGCGGCACGTCCAGCGCGCCGAGACAGATCCGTACGTACCCGGTGCCGGCCGGCGGCCGGGAGGTCAGCCGCATCAGCGCGGACTGCGGCGCCACGTCCTCGGGACGGTAGGTCAGCACCAGGCTCATCCGGCGGGAACGACGGGAGGCGAGGAACAGCAGGAAGTCCAGGGTGGCCTCGTCGGCCCAGTGGACGTCCTCCAGGACCAGCACGCCGACGCCCATGGCGTCCAGCAGTTCGGCCAGTGCACGAAAGAGCCGGTGCCGGGCGGCGCCCGCGTCCGACAGCGCCTCGGGGGCCGGCGGCAGGTGCTGCCCCCACTCGGGGAACAGCGGCCGCAGCACCCCGGCGAGAGAGGTGAGGGCCAGCTGAGCCACCTCGGGCCGGGCATCGCGGGCGGCATCGACGACCGGGCCCAGGGTGAGGGCCTCCCGGAACGGGGGGCACATCGCAGCCAGCGGCCGTCGGGCGGCGACACCGGGCTCCTCCAGCGCCTCCGACACGAGCCGGCTCTTGCCGATTCCGGCCTCACCCTCGATGAGAACCGCGGCCGGCGGCCGGGCCAGGGCGTCCGTCAGCCGGTACAGTTCGGCCGCCCGGCCGACGAAACGCGGAGCGCTGAGGCTGGGCAGCACGCGCGGGAGGCCGTCCTCCACAGAGCGCTCCATCCGACCGCCTTCCCCACCCCGCCCAGGGCCTGTACCCCGCCCAGGGCCTGTACCCCGCCCGGGGTCGGTGCGGCCCGAGCGCCGACCGCCTGTGCGGGCCTCGACACCGCAGCATGCCATTGATCGCCGTACTGACCGCGCCCGGGTACGCCGACTGCGGCTGCCCCCTGCACTTCTGAGGCCACGTCAGCTCATGACGGATCGTCGAACACGGCTCGTCGCCGCCGCATCGGGGGGCCGGCACCATGCCCGCCGAAGGTGACCGAACGGAGTGATCAGCCTCCAGAGCGGGCCTGCCGGCGGTGTGGGATCCCGCACCGCCGGACAGGCCCTAGCCCAGCATGCGGTCGAGGTTGAAGGCCGCGCTGATCAGGGCGAGGTGGGTGAAGGCCTGGGGGAAGTTCCCGCGCTGCTCACCGGTGTGGCCGATCTCCTCCGCGTACAGGCCGAGGTGGTTGGCGTAGGTGAGCATCTTCTCGAAGGCGAGACGGGCCTCGTCCAGGCGGCCCGCACGGGTGAGCGCCTCGACGTACCAGAACGAGCAGATCGAGAAGGTGCCTTCCTCGCCCTGGAGGCCGTCGGGGCTGGCCTGCGGGTCGTAGCGGTAGACCAGCGAGTCGGACACCAGGTCCTCGCCCAGCGCGTCCAGGGTGGCGAGCCATTTGGGGTCGGTCGGGGAGATGAACTTCGCCAGCGGCATCATCAGCAGGGAGGCGTCGAGGATGTCGCTGTCCTCGTACTGGGTGAACGCACGGCGCTCGGCGGACCAGCCGTGGCTCATGATCCGCCGGTAGATCGTGTCACGGACGGCGCCCCAGCGGACCATGTCGGCGGGCAGGCCGCGGTGCCGGGCCAGCCGCATGGCACGTTCGATCGCCACCCAGCACATGAGGCGGGAGTAGAGAAACGTCTTGCGGCCGCCGCGGGTCTCCCAGACACCCTCGTCGGGCTGGTCCCAGTGGTCGCACACCCAGTCGACGAGCTCGCTGATGCTGTCCCAGTGGGCGCTGGAGATGGGCTTGCCCCACTTGTCGTAGAGGTAGAGGGAGTCGACCAGCGCCCCGTAGATGTCCAGCTGGAGCTGGTCGACGGCCGCGTTGCCGACCCGTACGGGCGCGGAACCCCGGTAGCCCTCAAGATGGGGCACCTCACGTTCGGGCAGGTCACGGCATCCGTCGATGCTGTACATGATCTGCAGCGGGCCGGTGGGCCCGGGCAGCTCGCCCGCGGTGCGCTGGACATGCTCGGAGACGAAGCCCATGAACGCCTCGGCCTCCTCGGTGAAGCCGAGCCTGAGCAGCGCGTACACACAAAAAGCGGCGTCACGGATCCACACATAGCGGTAGTCCCAGTTGCGCTCACCGCCGATCTGCTCGGGCAGGCTGGTGGTCGGCGCGGCGATGATGGCGCCGGTCGGGGCGTAGGTGAGCAGTTTCAGGGTGAGGGCGGAGCGGTGCACCATCTCCCGCCAGCGGCCGCGGTAACGCGACTGGGACAGCCAGCGCCGCCAGTAGCGCACGGTCGCGTTGAACTCTCTTTCCGCCTCGGCCACGGCACAGAAGCGGGGGGCCACGTCGCCGCCGATCCGGTCGATGGTGAAGACGGCCGACTCGCCCTCGTGCAGTTTGAACAGTGACCACACGTCCTGGCCGGCGACCTCGAAGGGCACCGTGGAGGTCAGCGCGAGCCGGAGCGAGGGCGTGGCGAACACCGCCTGGCCGACCGCCGTGTGCACGGTGTGCGCCACGGTGCCGTACTCGAAGCGGGGAGCGATACGGGCACGGAAGGGCAGCGCCCCGCGGACACACACCACACGGCGGATCAGACGGTGCCGGCCGGCCTCGCGCGAGGCGTCGACGACCGGCATGAAGTCCTGGATCTCACCGACCCCGTCGTCCGCGAAGAAACGGGTGATCAGCACATTGGTGTCGGGGAAGTAGAACTGCTTGGTACGGGTGGGCACGTCCGCGGCGAGTTCGAAGGATCCGCCCCGGTCCGCGTCGAGGATCGAGGCGAAGACACTGGGCGCGTCGAAACGCGGGCAGCAGTACCAGTCGATGGTGCCGTCCGTACCGACCAGGGCCGCGCTGCGCAGATCGCCGATCAGGCCGTGGTCGGCGATCGGCAGATACCGGGGGGTGCCGGCGCCACCGGGACCTCCGGGAGCGCCGTGTGCCCCGTCCTGCGCTCTGGCCTCAGGAGTCGTTTCAGCCACGTCAGCCTCCCTGGGCTGTCGCCCGAGCCGCCCCCTGCTCTCCAGGCTAACGACTCACCGGCCACCGGACTTCCGGGAACGTGTCCTGCCGCCGCGGGCCGTGCGGACGCGGGCCGTGCGGACGCGGGCCGTGCGGATCAGCGGCGCAGGAGGTAGCGGGTCAGGCGGGAGCGGGCCTTGTCCGGGCTGAGGCCGAGCGCCGTGCCGATCGTCTCGCTCGACAGCTCGTCCGCCTCGGCCCCGTAGGCGGCCTCCCGGCCGACGGACTCGGCCAGGCGCTCCAGCCGGGCCACCGCCAGCAGCGCGGCCACCGGAGCCTGGTCGACGAGCGCGGCCAGCTGCTCCTCCAGCCGGTCCATCACCTCGGTGAGCTCGGCCGGCAGCGGCACGGTCCGGCGTTCGACGGCGCGGATGTGCTCCCACCAGTCGTCGTAGGGACCGGAGGTGTCCAGGTCCTCCAGCCGGTCCTCCCGCGCCAGGTCCCAGTCGACCGGGTAGGCCGTGCCGCGCCAGCCGCACGCACAGGCCGCCCGGTACGCGGCCGCCCGCGGACGGGACAGCCGCCCGTTGTACGCCCACCACTCGCTCGTCGCCTGCCCCGTGGCGCCGCTGCCCATGTCCAGGTACACGGGCGCGGGTTCGCTGCCGTCGGCGAGGACCGCTCCCGCGATGCCCTCGTGGGACTCCCCGAACTCCTCCGTCCTCCACCCCACGGTTGCCTCTTCCCCCTGCTGCTGGACGAAGACGGCCGGCCGGGCGCCGCCCGGAGCGCCGGTGCACTCCGCGTTCCGAGAATGCCGCAGGTCGCACGCCGGTGAGGGACCCTTCCCGCAAAGCGACCGGATCGCAGCGCACGCCGCCCCGGCGCCCCGGCGCCGCCGCCTGCCCGCTCGCGGCCCGGCGGGGCCCGCGGAGCGGCTCCCTCCCCGGGCCGGGGCCGTTGTTCTCGGACGTCGGTGACTGCCGCAACAGCCGGCCGGGGACCCGCGCGGCCCCCGCCGGGACCGGGCGGGGCGCACACGCCCCGCCCGGTCCCGGTGGGCGGGATCGAGCCAGGTGCCGCAGCGGTCCGGGACGAACGGCCGGCCGGGACCGGCCGGGACCGTGCCGGTTCTCCCCCGGCGTGCCCGTTGCGGTGCGGGCGCCCGGGGTTCAGCTCGTACCGCCCTCCGGTGCGACCAGCGTCCGGGCGAGCGGGATCCGGGCCAGCAGGACCGCTCCGTACAGGATCAGGCCCGCCCCGGCGATCTCAAGGATCAGCCACCAGCCGGTGCGTACCTCCTCCGCGTACAGGGTGACGCCCAGGGCGAGGCTGACCAGGGCGTCACCGAGGGTGAGGGCGGGCTGGGAGGCGACCAGGGGGCCGGACTGGACGGCGTTCTGCAGCAGGAACAGCGCGCAGACCCCGGTGGCGGCGAAGGCGTAGGTCTGCCAGGCGAGGAAGAAGGCGGTGGCACCGCCCGTCTGCCAGGCGTGCGTGGCGTCCTTGATCAGCGCCGCGGTGAGCGCGTAGCCGATGGCCGCCGCCGCGGCGAAGCAGGCCGCGCGGGTGCGTCCGGCGGGCCGCCGCAGCGCGATACGCACACCGGCCGCCATGGCGCCGGCGCAGCAGACGATGGCCAGGATCCAGCCGCCGGTGGCGGGCCGGTCGGTCCCGGCCGAGGGCGCGGCCGCGGCCAGGGCAACGCCCAGCCCGGCGGCGATGCACGCCACGGCGGTCCACCCGTGCCGGGTCACCCGCCGGCGCAGCACCAGACCGCCGATCAGCAGTGCGAACGGCAGTTCCAGGACGAAGATCGGCTGCACGACGGCCAGCGCCCCGTCGACCAGCGCCAGCGCCTGGAAGCACGCCGCCGCCACGACCGCCGCCATACCGCCGAGCCACACCGGCCGGCGCAGCAGATCGACGAACAGCCGGGCACGGAAGCCCTCGGACAGCGGCACGTCCTGTGCCGCGCGGCGCTGGAGAACGGTGGCGGTCGCGTTGCTGGCCGCGGCCAGCAACGCGAAGACGACGGAGATCACCAACCCCACCGGCTCGTTCCTCCTCATCCCCCGCTCCCCCGCATCACGGGAACACTCCCGGCAGCCGGATATGCCCGCCACGTCCATGCTCCTGCGACGCCGCGGCGCCCGCCTCTTGTCCGCTCCTGTCCACGCGGCGCTTCGTCGCATTGCCGGTGTGAACCGGAGCATGGTGTGTTCCCCGCGGTGGAAGATGACGGGAACACTGCCCGGCAGCGGACGGACGGGATCGAGTGCGGTCCGCGCCGGTACGCAATACACCCCCCTCCCCCGCACCCACCCGCACCCGCACCCGCCGTACCCGCCACACACGGCAACGGCAACGGCAACGGCAACGGCAACGGCGGGAGGCACGCCCCGCAGGCCGGACACCGGCACCGGCACAGCGCCCGGCCGGACGCCACGGCCACGGGATGCCGCTGCTCACCGGGCCCGGCCGAGTTTCCGGACTCGGCCCGGCCCGGTGAGCAGCACCACCCCCACACAGCAGGTACCGGACACGACGCACAGGCGGCAGATGCCGGACACGACGCACAGGCGGCAGATGCCGGACAGGGCGCACGGGCGGCGGATGCCGGGCGGGCGTCACAGTCCCAGGGAGATGGCCAGCCGGGTGAGTTCGGCCGTGCTGCTGATGTCCAGCTTGGCCCGGATCCGGCGGAGATAGGCATCGACCGTATGCGTGGACAGCCCCATGTGACGGGCCGTCTGCAGATAGGTACGCCCGGCCGCGATATGACGCAGCGTCTCCCGCTCCCGCGGGGCCAGCGCAGGCGCAGAAACCGCAGAAACCACAGGAACCGCAGAAGCTGCAGGAACCGCGGAAGCCACAGGAACCGCAGGAACTGCAGGAACCGCGGAAGCCGCCGCGGGGCCTGCGGTGTACGGCGTGGTGAGTGTGAGGCTCATGGGATTTCCCTCCGGCGGAACAGCTCGGCCGTCACTGCTCACACCCTCGAAAGCAGAGAACATATGCCCGAATACTGCGTTTTGTCCGTTTCTGGAAGCGTGGCCGGGCGACTTCATGACGGTGTCCCCCATCTGTCACAGGCCTGTCACAGGAACACCCCGCACGCGCGCCGCCCCACGAAGGCCCCCACCCGGCCGCAGCAGACACCGAAGACACCCACCCCCGCCCCGGGGCGGGGAGGCGGCGCGAGAGCCGGAGCCGGAGCCGGAGACCCGGACCGCGAACAGGACCCTGGCCTGGAGCAGGACCCGGGCCTGGAGCAGGAACCGGAGCCAAAGGCCCGGCGCAGAGGCGGAGGCACGCAGGGGCCGGGGCGGAGGCACGCAGGGGCCGGGGCGGGGGCGTGCCGGGGCCGGGGCGGGGGCGTGCCGGGGCGGGAGTGCCCGGGAGCGGGGACGGGGGGCGGGGGTTGCGCGCCGGCGCCGGGCTGGTGCTCCGTGCCGCCCGGGATCATGCTTGTCAGGAGGGCCCCGGCCGTACAGGTTCCCGAAGAACGAGATGAGCGGCGATGGAGCGACTTCCCACCCCTCCCGGTGAACAGCCACACCTGCCGGACACCTCCCCCCGCCCGGCATACACGGCCACGGCCACCGTCGACGAACACGGCATCGTGACGCAATGGAGCGAAGGCGCCCAGCGCCTGCTGGGCTACCCGCCCCCGGAGATCGTCGGACAGCCCGCCACCCGCCTCCTCGCCCCCGCCACCAGCGGCACCGCCACCAGCGACAGCGACACCGGCACCAGCGGCGGCAGTGCCCGCGCGCCACGCCCGGACACCCCCGGACAGCACCGCTGGAACGCCACCCTGACACTGCGCCACCGCGACGGCCACCTCCTGCGCGCCCCCCTGCTCGCACACCACCGCCCGCCCGCCGGATGGCTCGTGGTCTCCGCCGTACCCGCCACCCAAAACACCACAGACACCAGCAGCACCGGGAACACCAGCGGCAGCGGAGGCACCAGCGACAGCGGAGGCACCAGCGACAGCGGGAGCGGCAGCGGAGGCACCAGCGACAGCAAAGGCGTGCCCCACAGCGGGGGCGTGCCCCACAGCGGGACGCTGAAGGAATGGGCCTTCCACCAGTTCCCCGGCATCCTGGCGGTCTTCGACACAGACCTGCGGCTGGCCGGCGCCAACGCCGAGGCCCAGCGCGCACTCGGCCTCACCGAAACCCAGATGCACGGACTGCGCCTGCCCGACATCGCCCCGCACCCCGCCAGCGACCAGACCGCACAGAAAATGCGCCTGGCCCTGGAAACCGGCCACCCCCAGCACACCGACACCGGCCTCCCCCTCACCCCCGCCGGCCCCCCGCCCGGCTGGACCACCTCCCTGACCCCCCTCAAAGACCCCCACGGCCGCCCCCGCGCCGTCTGCCTGGCCACACACCCCCACCACCAGCAACACCGCACCCGCCAGCGCATGCTCCTGCTCAAAGACGCCGCCACCCGCATCACCACCACCCCCGACCCCACCCGCACCACACAACAACTCACCGACCTCGCCGTCCCCCGCCTCGCCGACTTCGCCGCCGTCTACCTCCTCACCCCCACCCCCCGCCCCGGCACCCCACCACCACCCACACCCCTCCTCCACCCCACCGCCGCCACACCCACCCCCACACACCCCCCACCCCCCACCACCCCGAACCCCGCCCCCCGCCCCGCCCCACCACCCCTGGCCGAATGCCTCACCCACGGCCACCCCGCCCTCCACCACACCACCGACCCCACCCTCACCCACACCCTCACCCAATGGACCGCCCACGACCCCCACACCACCTGGCTGAACGAACACACCCCCCACTCCCTCATGCTCGTCCCCCTCCACACCCACAACACCACCCTCGGCATCGCCCTCTTCGCCCGCCACCAGCACCCCGACCCCTTCGAACCCGACGACCTCTGGCTCGCCCAGGAACTCACCACCCAAACCGCCACCGCCCTCCACACCCCCCACCACCCACCCCGCAACCACACCACCACCATGACCCTCCAACGCAGCCTCCTCCCCCAAACCCTCCCCGACCAGCAAGCACTCGACATCACCACCCGCTACCTCCCCGCCACCACCCCCGCCGGCATCGGCGGCGACTGGTTCGACGTCATCCCCCTCTCCGGCGCCCGCGTCGCCCTCGTCGTCGGCGACGTCGTCGGCCACGGCATCCGCGCCGCCGCCACCATGGGCCGCCTCCGCACCGCCGTACGCACCCTCGCCGACGTCGACCTCCCCCCCGACGAACTCCTCACCCACCTCGACGACCTCGTCATCCACCTCTCCACCGACGAAAACCCCACCACCCCCACCACCCCCACCGACCCCACCGACACCCCACCCCCCGACACCGCCGGCGGCATCGGCACCACCTGCCTCTACGCCATCTACGACCCCATCACCCGCCACTGCACCCTCGCCCGCGCCGGCCACCCCCCACCCGCCCTCACCACCCCCGACCACACCGTCCGCTTCCTCGACGTCCCCCCCGGCCCACCCCTCGGCCTCGGCGGCCTCCCCTTCGAAACCCTCGACACCCAACTCCCCGAAAACAGCCTCCTCACCCTCTACACCAACGGCCTCCTCACCACCCCCACCCACGACATCGACCAAGCCCTCGACACCCTCTTCACCACCCTCGCCCACCCCACCCCCACCCTCGACACCCTCGCCGACCGCATCCTCACCACCCTCATCACCCACCCCCCCACCGACGACATCGCCCTCCTCATCGCCCGCACCCACACCCTCCCCACCCACAACACCGCCACCTACCACCTCCCCAACACCCCCGCCAGCGTCACCCACGCCCGCCACCACACCACCCAACAACTCACCACCTGGGGACTCACCGACACCACCGACACCACCGCACTCATCACCACCGAACTCCTCACCAACGCCCTCCACCACGGCCAACCCCCCATCCAACTCCGCCTCATCCACCAAAAAACCACCCTCACCATCGAAGTCTCCGACACCAGCAACACCACCCCCCACATGCGCCGCGCCCACACCTACGACGAAGGCGGCCGCGGCCTCCCCCTCATCGCCCACCTCGCCACCCGCTGGGGCACCCGCCACACCCCCACCGGCAAAACCATCTGGACCGAACAAACCCTCACCCCCCACCCACCATGACCCCCACCCCCACACACCAACCCACCCACACCCACACCCACACCCACC
>NZ_JBWDPA010000008.1:0-16373 GCF_056270325.1 Streptomyces sp. RLA012
TGGCGGATCTTGTTCGCGCAACTACTGACGGGCACTTCTTGTGAGCATTCTGTGCGTACTCAGCGCGATCATACGAGTGCAAATTACGCCGCGCCATACGCCAGGTTCATCAGAAGTTCCCAGCCCTGGGGCCCGATGGCAGGGTCGTAGGACATCCCCCTGGAATTCAGTCCGTGTTTGCTGTTGAACCCTGCAACGCCCTTCTCCGTCAGAGGTCCGTACCAATCCGACTCCGTGACGGACGAGTCCATCCACTTCGTGAGCTTGAGCGCGCGCTGCAGGCCACGGGCCGAAGGAGCATCCGCCCCCGGGCGTATGCCCGTTGGGAACGGATGCTTCGGACGCACCGGAAGCGGGGGCTTCGGCGGGCCGGGTACGGGCTTGACGGTCGGGAAGGCCGGCCACGATCCGGGGTCCACGTGGTCGTTCTCCGGCACATGTGCGTGTGCGTACCAACCACCCACGGTCTCCCACGTGTGCTCGCTGCGGTGCGGAGTGAAGCTCGTGGGACGGCCCATCGGCCAGACGTCCGGGACGCCGTGGCTCTTGACGAAGGACCGCAGCGCCGGCCACCCCTTGCACGGGGTGTCCGAGAGCCGGGCGTAGACCTTCCCGTCGAAAACCGTGTACGGGAAGAACACCGCCTCAATCTGCAGCACCACCTTGCCCGCCCGGTTCGTCCTCGTCCCCCCGGCGGAGTCGACCACCGACTTCGAGCGGGAGTTCGCCGGGTAGAACTGGGCGAGCTGGCCGGTCCAGGGGTCCCACACGATGTGGGGCGCCATCTGCGCCCCACCGTGAGAGAAGTACTGCACCAGCCGCTCGAAGCTGACGTGAGGGATGGGGTGCGCCGCGGTGGCCTCCGCATCCATGGTGATGTGCGCGATGGCCTTCGCGGGGTAGTGCGGGTCCGTTTCCGCGTGGTCCCCCAGGTCGTAGTGTTCCGCTTCCGGCATCCACAGAGCAGCAGTCACGGTGTCCCTCTTCGCACTTGGTAGGTGGCGGAGCAAGTGTGTGCGAAGAGGCGGTAATACCGGAACGTATCGGTTTACCCCAGAGGGACGATGTCCGTGATCATCTGGTTGCAGGGCGAGCACTGAGCACGCCAGACGGGTGGCGCCTCGTTCGGGAACAGGTTGATGACCCGCGGCTGTCCTCCGAGCTCACAGCCTTCGGTGTGGCAGATCACCGTGCACCGGACCGGGATCGGTTCCTCGTCGTCCATCTCTCCTACTTCGCGAGCATGAGCCACCACACCGTGGTGGTGGTGCTGACAGTCCGGTTGATCCAGAGCGTGAAGCCGTCCGCGGACGCGTTGTTGGCCGTGAGCCCCTTGACCGAGGAGGGGACCCCCGAGAGCGCATTCAGCCACACCCGGTAGGACCCCACACTGACCAGGCCCACCCCGGACACCGTCAGGCTCGTGTCGACGTTCGCCACCGGGGTGATATTCACGCTGCCCCACGCCAGGTTGCCCGCACTGAACAGGCCGCCGATGCTGGCGTTGCCCACGATGTTCACCTCGTCGGTGTCGATCGTGGCCGACGTCGAGCCGAACGCGTTCTGGAGCGTGAGTCCGTACTCCAGGCCGCCCGCGTTCGGGCCGATGATCTGCATGGCCCCGCTGGAGCCGTCCACCAGGACCCGCGCCGGGTCCACCCCCGCGGCCGGGTAGAAGTACAGGTTCCCGTCCGGGTCGAGCTGCACCCGCGGATACGTCGCCGACGTCCGCACCGTCGCGCCCGTGATGACCTTCCCGTCGATCGCATCCGCGGTGAGGTGGGCGGCCGTGATCGCTCCGGCCTTGATCTGCGGCCCCGTGATCTGGCCCGTGATCCGGTCCGCCGGGAGACTGTGCACCGGGTTGCGGAACGCCATCAGGAACCGCCTCCCTGCCGCATGACGGTCCACTGCACGTAGCCGCGTCCGATCGCCCCGCTTGGCATGTCCTTCCAGACCAGGAGCAGCAGCGTGCCGCCCTCGGCGTGGATCGGGGAGTTCTGGTCGGCCACGTCGTACTGCCCCGTCGAGGTCCCCATGACGTCCCAGTCCTCCGTGTTCTGGCACAGGTACGCGCGCACGTCCGTGTCCGCGGGGATCGGAGCCGCCGAGACGCGCACGAAGTCGACGAGCCACAGCTCATCCTGGGGCACCGTGATGACCTCGGCCGTGGCCGTCCCGGCGGCCGCGGGCTTGCTCTTGACCCACTTCGAGCCGAAGTCCGAGACGGACCAGGTCGACGCCGGGCCGAGCTGGGTGGGCAGCAGCATCAGGCCCCCGGGAGGAACTTGGTCAGGAAAGGCCGGCGCACACCGCGCTTCTCGTAGGCCTCCCACAGCGACCAGGCCCCGACGAGGATTCCGCCGTACCCCACGAGCAGCGCGGTGTTGCGCGACATGCAGGGCTTGCCGCGGAGCAGGCCCATCACGCGCCCTTCGCGCGCGGGAGGGTCGCGCCGGCGGCCGCGCCGATGGTCACGGTGGAGATGGTCTCCAGGAGCGGCGGGACGTCGTGGCCCGTGAGCACCAGGACGAAGTCGCCGACGAGCGCCAGGAGCGCGAGGACGTTGAGGGAGAGGTCACGAGACATGGAACGGGTCCTTTCGGGAGGTGGGGAAGACGGCCGACTCCAGTCGGTCGAGCCGGGCACCGTGCCCGGACTGCTGCTCGACGAGCACCACCAGGCGCTCACCGAGCTCGACGACGCGCGGCTGCAGCTCCAGGAGCTGGCGCACGACGCGCACGCCGTCGACGATCGCGCGGACGGTCCGCCGCAGTGCCGCCCAGAGGATGCCGAGGGCGGTCAGTGCGGACGCTCCGGCCACGAGCCAGTTCACCGCGGTCGCGCTCACTCCGCGGCACCCAGGTACACGGCGCCCTCGATGGCGGGCTCTACGCCACCGGTGACGATCTCCGCGAACAGCCCGTACTGGAAGGAGACTCCGCCCGGGGCCAGCCATGTGGTGTTGGAGCCGCCCGCGGGCAGGTTGATGACTGCGATCACGTCCCCGCTCGCGTCCTGGCCGTCGTGCAGCTTGAGCACGCCCGGCAGCGCCCCGAGCGCGGGGATCCGCACCGACCAGCCGACCAGACGGCCGGGCGACGTCGACACCCGCGCGGTTCCGCCGGCGGCCGTGCCGATCTGCACCGGCCGGGCGCCGCGGAGCATGACGCCGCCGAGCGTGTCCGCAAGGTCGGTCTGCATCTGCTGCAGCCACCGGACGAAGTCGATCTCGTGCGTGCCCTTCTCCTGGGGCGCCGGAACGGTCGCCATACCTGCGTGCATGCGGCCCATCACATGGCCCCTTTCATGGCCCCGGCGGCACGGCCGGCGGGGACGACGGATGTTGCGGTTTCCGCGGCAGCCTTGACTGCCGGAGCCACCGTGTTGGTCAGTCCGACCACGACCAGGCCGAGCCCGCCGAGGATGAAAAGCGTGGAGAGGATCACGGTCGAGACGCCGTCCCACGGCATGACGTCGCCGCCGAACAGCCCGCCGCCGGACCCGAATCCGGCCTGCGCTACCCCGGTCGTCGCGTCCGTGCTGGCCGTGTTCTGCGAGGCGATCCACCCGGGGAGCTTGTAGGGGTTCACCGGCGCCCCGAACGGGTTCGTGCGGGTGTCCGCCTGGTAACCGGCCTGCTGCGCCGTGTAGAGGCCGTGACCGATCGAGGGCATCGCCGACGCCGAAGCCTGCGAAGCGCCGGCCTTCGGACTGGACCCGGTCGCCCACTTCATGACCTTCGCCACGTACTGCGCGACCGTGTTGCCGCCCTGGCCGTGGTCGTCCGACTTCGAGGAGTGCCAGTCCGGATCACCGGAGAACCACACCGCGGCCGCACCCTCCGGCCCGTACTTCGCCATGGACTGGCCGAGCTTGTACCGGGCGACCGCGTCCTGAGCGGCCGGACTGGCGAGGAACTGCGCTTGCGTCATCGCGTGGCCGAGCGCTTCCTTCGTCCACGGCCCGATGTTGTCGGGCATCACCTGGTAGGCGCCGGTCGCCCCGATGCTGTTGACCGTGGTGTATCCGTCCTTGCGGCCGGACGTCTCCACCATGCGGACGCCGTAGAGCAGCTGGTCGAGCGTGATGCTCACGCCGCCTCTCCCTTCTTGAGGGAGACCGCCGCGCCGACGACGACCAGGACCACGCCGCCGAGAACGAACACCGCCGAGAGGACCACGGTCGAGACGCCGTCCCACGGGACGACGTCCCCGCCGAAGATCCCTCCGCCGTCGCCGAAACCGGCCTGCGTCACGCCACCGGGCGACTCCGCGGCCGCCGCCGACCCGGACGCGATGAACCCCGGCATCTTGAAGGGGTTCACCGGCGCCCCGTACGGGCCCGTGCGCGCGGCGGCTGCGTAACCGGCCTGCTGCGCGGTGACCACCCGGGTCACGCTGCCCGACACCGCGGCCGCCGAGTCGTCGATGCCGACTTGGACGACGCCGCCCTTGGCCACCTGGGGGAGCCGGATCACGCGGTCGACGTGCTTCGTGTCCAACGCGGCCACATTTACCTTCGAGCCGGACGCCTGCACGACCTGCCCCCCGCCCGCGTACAGCGCGACGTGGTTGCCCGGACCCGGGTTGTCCCCGCGCCGGTCGGCGTACGTGAAGGTGACCAGGTCCCCGATCGCGATGCTCGACAGCGGCACGGCCGTGCCCACGTTCCGCATGGCCTGCGACGTGCGCGGCAGTCCCTTGACGCCGAAGGCCTTCGCCGCCCAGTTCACCAACCCCGAACAGTCGAAAGCGTTCGGGCCCATGGCGCCCCAGCCATACGGCTTGCCCACCGCCGTCTTGGCCTTCGCGACGAGCTGTTCCCCCAGGGTGGTCACTTCGTCCGGACCTTCCCGCCGGACCAGATCATGTTTCCGCTCTTGTACTTCTTGTCCGTCCAGAACTTGGGGTTGAGCTTCTTGAGCGTGGTCATCGAGATGCCCGACCGCTTGGCGATCGCCGAGAGGGTGTCCCCCTTCTTGATCGTGACGTAGGTGGCCTTCGGCGTCGCGGTCTTGGACGGCACCGGTGTGGGCTTGGTCGCGGGCCACGGCAGCGTTTTGACCGGGGGCTTCGGAGCCGACGGGGTCGTCGCCGGAGGCGTCGGCGTCCCGGGGGTCACCTTGCCCTCGTCGATCTGCTTCTGGATGTCCTCAAGCTGCGACTGGACGGCGTTGTACTGGTCGTACGACGTCGAGTCATAGCCGGTCATCTGCTGATCGGACCCGCCGCCGGCCGCACCGCCGCCAGACTTGGCCATGACGAACGCGACCAGGGCAGTGCCGGCGGCCGCCGCGATGAGGAGATTTCTCTTCCCCCCCACGGCCGCCGCGAGTTTCCCGCCCGGCTTTCCGCCCGCTGCGGGCTCCGCGGGTGTCGTCACTGGAGACCCCCGCGGCGCCGCAGCCGGTCAGCGAAGATCCGGCGGGCAGGATCGCCCATCGGGCCCTCGATCAGGCCGGTGTCGATCGTGGGATAAGCGCCGTTGTTGTACTGCACCGGGTTGGCCGCCAGGAAGTCGGCCCCCATGAACGCCTGCACCGGCGTGTGCAGGCCCGTGAAGGACATGCCGTTGGGGTCGTCGTCGGCAGGCAGGTACGGGGCCGTGTACTTGGACTGCACGATGTTCCACAGCCGCCCCATGAGGCTCTGGAAGATCCCGTCCCGGGGGTCGGCTCCGAACTCTGTGACGACCGCCTTCCGCTCGTTGGCGAACACGGTCACCGCCCCTGCAGCGTCTTGGCGATCTTCGAGACGCCCGCGGCGCCTTCCTTCATCACGATGCCGGACTTGGATCCGTTGTAGACGACCAGGTACAAGCCGATGAGGCCTGCGAAGTACTTTGCGTAAACGCGCATTGGAGCTCCTCAAATGGCCCGCGGAGCTGCGGGCTTCGTGGTCCAGGAGGCGGGCATGGTCGACGAGGTGGAGCCCTCAGTCGACGAGGGGTCATACGGCACTCGCGGAGGCTCCCCGGGCGCGACCGTGTCCCACTTCTTGCGGTCCCGGATGTCCGGGATGGCCGCGACCGTGGGCGACATGAAATGCGCGAACCCGCTCGTCACCGCGGACCAGATACCGGCCGTGCGCTCCGCGCTCTGCGTGCTGGAAAGCACCGCCTGGATGAACGTCAGGGCCAGCACGCCGCCGAAAATCCCCCGGACGCTCATACGAGGTCCAGACGTCCGAGCGCGTCACCCGCGACGACCTGCACGATGACCCAGACGCCGACGACGACCAGAAAAAGGCCTCCCGGTTTCATGGCTCGCCTCTCAGATGATGGGGGTGTTGGGGGTCAGGTGGCCTTCGGCCGGGAGCTCACCGTTCGGCCCGCGGCCGGACGGCGCGGGGTCCACGCCGTTGTTCTCGTCCTTGCGGTTCTGGCTCTCCAGGTCCTCACCTTGGATCGGCTTGTTCAGGAACTTCGCCGAGAGCCAGCCCTTGGGGCCGGCCTTCCCGTAGCGGATGTACGAGACGATGAGCGCGTGCAGGACCAGGCCGAGCGCGAACCCCGCCCAGTCCTTGCCGCCGACCGGAGTCCGCGGCGGCCGCAGCGTCGGCCGCGGGAAGCTCCCGAGCCCGCCGCCCTTCTTGCCCTTGGAGGGCGCGCTCTTCTTCGTGCCGCTCTTCCAGGGCCTGGCGCCGGGAGAGGGCGCGCTCGTTGGTGCGCCGCCCTTCTGTCCCGGCGCCGTACCGACTGGAGGTGGGGTCGTCATCAGGTCTTGCCGATCTCGACACCGGCCTTGGCCGGGCCGACGCGGACGGTGGTCGAGTAACCCATGAGGCCCACCGACGCGGCCGCGATGACGCCGAACCAGAACAGCGGGTTGTCCGGGCTCCACGGCGGTGACTTGACCGACAGCGAAGGGCCGGCGGACGCGGTCGCGGCGACGTTGTCGCGCGTGGCCACGGGCGCCCCCGCGAGAGCACCGCCGTACTTGCTCGCTGCGTTGGGCACGGCCCACGCAAGGTGTCCCTCGTGAGCCATGGTTCAGGCCCCCGCTCCGGCCTGGAAGATGGTTTCCTGCACGTACTCCAGGCCGGGGTTCGTGAGGGTCAGAGCGGACTGAACGCCGACGACGAGCCGGAGCTCCGACGTGGTGCCCATGTCGACCGCGTCGCGGAATGCGTTCTCCGCCGCGAACTCGTGGCAACCGAAGCCCCACTGTGAGCCGATGTCCGAGTTGTAGAAGCGCTCGTTGAAGATGCGCATCACCTGCCCGTCCGAGTACTCGTCCGGGGTCTCGTTGCCCGCGTAGCGCCAAGCCTGCTTCGCGAAGTTGGTCGCGTTCATCGCGACCGGGGTCTGAGGGACCGCCCCGTTCCACAGCTGGTAGGTCACCCGGAGCAGGGACTTGCCCGCGCCCTGGCCGACGAGCCGGACTTCGTTCTCGGCGTTGGAGATCGAGGTGTGACGCGACTGGATGAGCGAGTGGAACAGGGACAGGTCGGGGATCACGATCTGCCCGTCCGAGCCGATCGGGATCGCGTACTTGGTCGAGTGGACCTCGACCTTGCCGGTGTTGATGACCGCCGTGGCGCCGCCGGTGAGGGCGAAGATGTTCGACGCCTGCTCCCAGTCGATGGTCAGGGTCAGGTCGGTCGAGCTGGTGGCGCAGAAGATGGCGCCGGAAAGGTCGACCTGGTCCTCTGCGACGGGCACGAACCATTCGAGGTCGACCGCGTAGGTGCCGGCGGTGATGGTCGAGTTGGAGCCGACGCCCCAGGACTCCGAGGACTTGGACAACGTGCCCTGGGTCTTGGTCGCGCCGCCTATGGTCTGCGGCACCCCACGGTCGTCGAGGTCCTGGCGGACCTGGAACTCCCGCACCTTGAGTTTGAGGCCGCTCACATTTATGAGGTTTGAAGCCCCATTGGCCGTGAAGCGCACCTGCCGGATCAGGTCGTACGGCCAGCGCGCGGTCGTCGCCGCGGTGCCGGACGGCACCGTCACGACCAGGGAGCCGGTGAAGCGGATGGTCAGACCGCCGAGGATGTCGCTCTTCTTGAGCTCGACGACGTCCTGGCCGCCGAAACCGCCCCAGGTGGCCGACTTCTCCAGACCGATGTGCCGCCGGGTACGGGCAAAGAATTCCGTGGGCCGCACCGATTCGCTGGGAACTGCAATCCCCTGCATGTACCGAACGGGCCCGTTCGTTCCTACCTGCTGCGCCATTTAGCCGTTCCGCCTTACTGCGTAGTCGCGAAACTCCTGCAGACCCGGAACGGGCAGCCGGTCAGCCGCGAGATTGAAGAGAACGAGGGACACGATGGAAGTGCCGCCGACCGCAAGCCAGAAAGCGAGAGGGCGGCCGCGCTTCATCAGGCGCCCCGTCGCATGCCGCCGCCCTTGACCTTGTCGAAGGCGATGACGACGCCCAGCGCGACAAGGGCAGTGACGACCAGACCGTTTAGGCGCATGGGTTACTCCCTGAAAGAGGTGTTGGAAGACATGCGCCCGACTTTGAGTGATAGCCCCATGCACGAAAAAGCCCCACGGAATTGTTCCGTGGGGCTAATTCCTAGTGGCGAGACTTGCGCGTTCACGCTGGCACCGGCTGATTCCGGCGAATGCTCCCCCGCTCGCCTTAGGGGGCCCGTGCTTACGGAGTTAGCCGAGAGGGTGTTTCCACTCGGCCGCGTAGTCGCGGACGAAGTCTCGCCAGGGGATCGGTCTCGCCCCTCCGTCCGCCCAGTGCCGTTCGAGATCCTCGCTCGCCCACCGGAACGGCGGCCGGTGCCCGGGGACCGCGGGGAAGAACGACGACGGGGTGACGCCCGCCGGCGCCCCGCGCTTGACCATGTTGCCGCGCGTCGCGTCCTCCGCCGCGAGAAACGCGGCGTGCTGGGCCGTGCGCCACTCGTCCATCACCTGCGACCGGGTCTCGCGCATCGCGGCACTGTGCGGGCCCATGTACGAGCCGCCGTTGCGGCACGTCGTCTCGGACTCCCCCGACTCGATCGCCTGCCGTGAGCACCAGGCGCCGCACGCGTCCCGCTCCCGCCACGGGCCCCGGTACCAGGACCACCGCTCCTTGAGCTTCGAGGGGTGCCAGTACCCCGGTTCGGCGCTCATGAGAACACCGGCCGGGACTGCCAGGTGTCCCGGAAGAGACGGTTCGCGCTCCGGATCTGACGACCGTTGTACCGGCTCCACCGCCGTTGGGCCGCGCGGAGTGTGTGTCGAGCGTTCACTGGTCTCTCTCAGGTGAGTTCGAACGGGGGGACGCGGTAGAGCCGGTGCTCCTCGGCGTTGTACATGGTCGACCAGTGCGGGCCCTTGCGCTTGGTGTCGTCCATGACCGTCGAGAGCTTGGCCGCAGGAATGCCGATCGTTTCCCCGAGCCGCTGCCGGTCGAGAGGCGATGGCACGTCGAACATGACGACGCGGTCGGCCTGCGCGTAGGCGAGCGGATCCAGCCCCTTGGGCCGGGGCCCGCACAGCAGACCGGACACGTGAAAGTGCCGGGACTGGTGCAGGAACAGCCGCGCGTTCGGGCCGGTCCGGTTCGCGGGGAAGGCCTCGCCCGCCTCGTCGATCCAGATCAGCACCTTGCGTTCCCGCGGGAAGAGCGCGGCCCCGATGGCCTTGTCGATGTCCTCGTGGAACGAGTCGGCCTTCGGGTCGGCGATCCACCGGAACGTTTCGGGTACCCGCGCATCGCGGCGCGGGGGGAGCTGCACGAGAGGACCGCTCAGCGGCACCACGTCGATATCGTCGCCCGGGTCCGCGTCCCCGTTCACGTCGATGATGAGCCGGTCGGTGTCCGGCCAGTGCCGGAAGTGCTCGCGCGCAGCCGCGGACTTGCCCGTGCCCTTCCGGCCGAAGAAGCACAGGATCTGGTTCTCCGTCGGGTCGATGACCGGGTACGGCCACGTCCCCTCGCTCATGGAGTCGCCCCCGCCTCCACGGTGATCCCCTGCGCTTCCTGCAACTGCCGCACCGCGCGGATCCTCTGCTTGTGCTTGAGGTTCTTCCCGACGTACCCGGCGAGCGCCAGGCCGAGGGCGACGATGTCTATGAGGTCGCCGCCGCGGGCCTCGTCGGGCAGTCGCCGGTACACGATGTTCGCGGCCGGCACCGCGATGTCCTCGACGTCGTCGCGATCCGGCGTCCACACACCGAACTCCCGCTCCTCCTCGTCCGCAAGGTAGGCCGCGACCAACTTGCACACCTGCCGGAAACCGGTCCCGATGCCCGTACGCAGTCCGGCCTTTGAGAGCTTGACCCCCTTAGGAATCGAGGGGGTGTCTCCAGACTCGATGGGCTCGGGCCCGTACTGGCTTTCCGGCTCGTCGGTCGACCAGTTCACTTCCCCGTACGGCCGTAGGGGCTGGCTCGGGGTCGGCTCGCTCGTCGACGACGGGGGCGGCTGTTCCGGGCTCGTCGACGACGGGGGTGGCATGAACAGCGGGCTCGCTGTCGGCGGGGGCGTCGGGGAGCTTGGGCTCTCCACGCTTTTGGTTCCGGGGCTGGGGGACATTGAAGCTGACCTCTCTCACGGTGCTCTCGTCGTCGTCCTCGGACGGCGTCTGAGCGTCAGGGACTTCAGGGGGGCGGACATCCTTGGGGACCCGTCGCGCATACACGGAGAGGTCACATCCGTCCGTCGCGCAGGTGCCGTGCCAGGTAACCCGACCGGGCTCGCTGGCCGTTTCTGTCACGTGGCCGTTCGTGCACGTACCACGCACGCGAACTTGGCCACCTTTTTTGCGTGTTCCTGGTGGCGTCACGGGCGTAATATTCGCTCGTCACCTACCAATACCGGAACGTATCGGGGAGGCCCCTATGGGAACGCCTGTAAAGATCGACGGGTACGGCGCGCGACTCCAGGAAGCGGGGAAGTACGTGGACGACTGCTACCTGCTCTGGAAAAACTCGCTCATGGCCAGGAACGCTCTCGTCGTGGAAGCGATCGACCACGGTTACGCCGGACATCGGGCCGCACGGGACATCAACCGGAAGCAGCCCCACATCATCCGCATTCTGAGCAACTCCGACCCGGAGCTGAGGGCAGGCTAGAAACCCGCAGGTCGACGCACCATTACGCACGGATATCGGGCCCGATACCCTCTGGGAATCGGGCCTTACCCATGCGTATAGAGGCCCGGTGAACTACCCCCACGTATCGCCCTGGAGGAAAAAAAGTGGTCAGTCGGGGACCGGTCGCCTGTGACAGGTGCGGCGAGAAGATCGAGCAACCGGCCACGGGGCGCCGGCGCCTGTACTGCGGCCGCACCTGCCGTGAGTTGGCCTACCGGGCACGGAGCACGGACCGGGCCGTCAGGGCCGCGCTGGACGCGGCCGGGGCCCAGCCCGACCCCGATTCGTCAGTTGTCGAAACACGGCCGATCCCGGTTACGTCAGTTGTCGAAACTGGGCCGCCGGTGGTCGCTGCCCCGCTCGGGATGCTGTGGGCAGTGCCGAAGCCTCGCGACTGATCAGGCAGCGTCGCGGAATCGCTGCATGGCGCTTTGGAGCTCCTCGGCGGGCCGTGTGGCCTTCGCCGCGCGCAGAGCGTCCCGGTAGACCTCCGTGCGCCTCTCAGCGGTCGAGAGGGCCCTCTGACGCTCCCGGTCCTCCTCGGCCTGCGCCTCAGCGCGGGCCTCCCACGCGTTCGGTTGGTAGACGACCTGTCCCGCGCGCTCCTCGCGGTCCTGGCGGACGAACTCCCGGCGCCAGACGTCGGCGCGCGCCTGGAGCTCGGCGCGCTCCAGGCGCACGAGCACCTCGGCCGCAGTCGGCGCGGCGCCGGCGGGCAGGTTCTCCGGCTCGGTGACGTCGACACCCCAGAGCAGGCCCCAGCTCTCAACGAGCGTGCGGACGCCGGACAGTGCCCACTTCTCCGCGGCGTGCACCAGCTGCAGGCGACGGCCGGGCGTCTTCACGATGTGGCCGTACCAGGTGCGTACGGGGAAGTGCGCAAGCGGCTTCTTGTCCTTGACCTCGGCATCCGTGGCCACCTCGGCGTCTGTTCGGTCGTCGAGTTCGACGAGCTCGGCGAGCCGCTTCCGCAGACCGTTACTCCAGTACAGGGCCCGGATCCCGGTCGCAGCCTCCTCGTACTCCCGCCAGAGCTCGATGTCGCGCTCGTCGCCGTCGACGGCCCCCCGGGCGATCTGCAGCGGCATCCGGTGGCCCTTGCGGCCGGTCTTGTCGTTGGCCAGGACCATCTCCTGAGCTGCGGACCACTTCCCATCCTGGCCCTTCATCAGATACCGGGCGATCTGCCCCGCCTCACCGACCCCGGGCGCGTCGACACGGACCCCGTGCGCCTCGTTCGGCCGGTACGCGCCGACCCGCTCCAACGCGTCCGCCCACGCCCGGTAGATGAGCCGCTGCAGCACCCGTACGCGCCGCGGATCCGGGCGTTCCTCCAGGAAAACGGCCACGTGGTAGTGCGCGTGCCAGCCGTTGGCGCCGTGGGTGGTCTCCCATGCCCGGACGTGGCCGACGACCCCGAGCCCCTTCTTGATCTGCTTCGTGGTGCGTAGCGCGTTCTGGCCAAATGCGAGTTTCCAGGCCTCCCTCTGCCGCTGGGTCAGGAGCCCGAGGGACTGCCGGGGGAAGTGCCGCATGGTCAGCGTGACGAGGACCAGGCCGCGCGCCTGGCCGTGCTCCAGGTCGACGGATTCCCACGCGCTACCGGCGTTGCTGAGCTCCCCGGCCCGTGCCCGGCGGACTGAGGGCATGCACGCCGGGCACACGTGGACGCTGCCGCAGGTCGCAACCCCTTCCCATCCAGCCGCGCCGGGGCCGGTCTTGAGCGTGACACCCCCCGCGATGGCCTTCCGTCCGCAGTCGATGAACCGTGGGAGCTGTGAGACCCGGTCCTGCAGACCGTCCCGGAGGCGGTGTGCGTCGTCGCGTCCCTCACGGCCGGTGGTCTGCAGTCCCTCGCCGCTGAACACACCGCCTCTGACCTGGGGGACCGTAGTTTTCGCGGAAGTACCAAGGCGCCGCTCCGCGGGGGCGGGGGAGGGGGGCGCAACCGTCCCCCGGGGGGTGGTGACGACGGAGCGTGAGCGCGTCAAATCACGCCGGTTTCGCGCAGAGCTTGGCTCAGCCGGTCTTGCGTACCCGTCGGCTGCCGTTACTCTTGGCAATTGCGGGACCCCGTAACTTTGGTAGGTGGCGGCGGTCTTACTTCGAGGGCCCGGTGTTAGCGCACCGGGTCCTCGCTTTTTTGCTCATCTGTGGTCACTGAGTGTGAAGGCCCTATTCCGCCTGAGACACTACAGCGCGCCAGAACCTCCGGAGCTGGATCGGTCGCGGTTCAACTCGCGCAGGTACAGACCGTCGAGGCACCGCGGGGGCCGGTGGGCCTCACAGTCCCGGCACGTCGCCCAGTGCGCGTTGATCATCGCGTGCCCTTCGGCCGTGGTCTTGGGCAACGGTATTTCAGTCCTGCGGATGAGGTGACGCAGCACATCGTTGAGGCTCGCGGTCACCCCGGCGGCCGCGTAGGAGGCCTGCAGCTGGTCGACGAGGTCCCGCTCCTCGTCGGTCGGGAGACCCTCGTCGGTCATCCGGAGCGGGAGACCCTTGGTCAGACCCTTACTTGCTGGCATGGATCTTTGATATCACACCATGGGGCCAATGCGATATCGAAGGACGGGAGTTACTGGCGGTGGACATGCGAAAACCCCCGCCGGAAGTGCCGGCGGGGGCATCGTCTTGGGGCGCGGTCACTCGTAGAACTGGAATCCTCGGTCGAAGGGCGACGGCTCGGGCGGCCGCGGCCGCCATCCCTCCGGCGGCGGGCCGTCCGCCGTGCCCTCCCAGGTCTGCCAGATCCGGTAACACTTCTGCAGCCACGATTCGGCAGAGTGCCGAGTGGCCCACTCCAGGGGGAGGATCTTCCCGTCCTCGTCCGGCAGCCCGCAGTAGTCGTACTTCACCCGGTCGAGGATCCCGAACTTCTGTCCGTCCCGTGTCAGCGTGATGCGATACCGGTCCATGGGCATGCCCTACGCCTCCCGAGTCACCCGGATACGGACCGGGGTCCTGGCCGTGGCTCCGAAGAGCGTCGACCACTCGCCCCACTCCGTCACCGCGTCGTACACGGTGCCGTCGTTGAACGAGCGGTTCAGCATCCCCGCGTCAGCCGCGAGGTTGTCGGGGTCCGTGGCCAGCCACTCCGTGACCCGCTCCGCGACGGCCGCCCGTACCTCCAGGATCGTCCCTCGCACCACCACGGCGTCGTTGACGTGGAGCTGCACCGCGGGCCCGTCCGCCCGGGTCTCGTCGTCCTGCTCCGCGAGTTCGGCCGCCTCCTGGTCGTCCTCGGCCGCCGCCGCCGCACGCTGCGCGGTGCAGGTGCACATCGTCTCGCCGTCCGGGTCCTCGACCGCCCCGCAGTCGCAGGGCGCGTCCCAGGGGACCAACGGTCCTCCGAGGACCCGCGTCGCCGGGTCGGGGGCCGGCGCATCCTTCAACGCTTCCGACACCACTACATCTTGTGCCGGGGCCTCTACATCTTGTGGTTTCAAGGCCGCCGGGTCGGGGGCCGGCGCATCCTGCCAGACGTCCTCAGCCGGGAACTCCGGGAACATGTCCGGGTCGACACCCGCGACCTGGTCCGCGTCGCCGTACTGGTGGTCCGCGACCCACCCGAACCGCTCCTCATACAGCGAGGGGTACTGCCGCGTCTGGCTCGCGATCTCCTCGGCCAGGAGCTCGAAGACCGCGAACCCCATCGCGGGGCCGGCGTCTCCGACCTCCGTCGAGAACGTCTCCGCGAACGCGCCCTTACCCACCTGGAAGCGGAGGAACGTCGAGCAGTCCCACGGCGCGCAGAGCTGCTCCAGGAAGACGAACAAACCGGCATCCTGCCGGTGCTGGTCCATGACCAGGACGCGCGACTTGTGGCGCGGCGCGTCATGCGTCCGCGTCTGCTGGTACTCCTCGTTCGTCATCCGGAACTCGGGCGCCGTGCAGGCCTCCCGGTCGCACCACGTCGGGTGTGTGATCGACTTCCGCTGCTCACTCATGACTGCTCCCCCTGCTTGTGGTGCTCCGCGTGACGCTCGAACATCCGAGCCCCCGCCTTCCGGTTGGCCTCTGCCTTGCACAGCGGGCATGCGAGGTGGTCGTACCAGAACACCCACAGCAGCCCTGCGACTCCGGCCGCCGCGGCGACCTTCTCCCACGGCTTCACTTCTGGCCCCTCTCCAGGTGCAGCGCGATGTTCTCCGCGAGTACCTGTGAGTCGAGCTGGTCGAGTTCGCCGCCCAGGTCTTCGAGGTACGAGTCGATGACCTGCTCGATCTTCTCCACCATGTCTTCGTCCACGGCTTAGAAGGGGGGCTCGTCGGAGTACCCGGCCTGCTGCCCGGTGGGCCACTGCCCGGCGGGCCGTCCGGCCGGGGCGCCGGCGGCCGCCATCGGCCGCCCCTTGGACGCGGTGTTCCACGGGTCGTCGGGGGCCGTGCCGTTCTTCCCGCTGGTCTTCTTCGCCACCGTCGCCGTGGCGAACGTGAGGTCCGGCCCGACCGCTCGCGCGGTCAGCTCCCACGCGGAGCGGTTCTCCTTCGTCTTCTCGTCGACCCAGTGGCGCTGCTCCAGCTCGCCCATGACGACGACGCGCATGCCCTTCTGGAGGGTCTCCGCGATGTTCTGCGCCAAGCCATTCCAGGCCGAGACCCGGTGGAAGTCCGTCCCCACCTCTTCCCAGGTGTTCGTCTCCCGGTTGAAGCGCGTGCGGTTGTTGGCCACGGAGAACTTCACGACCGCGGCACCGGAGGGCGTGAACCGCATCTCCGGGTCATCGGTCAGATTGCCCACGATCGTGATCGGGGTGGAGGTCATCAGAGCCCTCGTTCTTAGTAGGTGGCGTGATCGTGCACAGCGGCCGGCCGTTCCGTATGACGTGCACCGTCCGCCCTGCGAGCACGGCATCCAGCACCGCCCCCAGGTCGCGACGGAGCTTCGTCGCCGTGATGGTCGTCTCTGGCATGCGTGCCAACTTAGCGCAGAGTGCACACAGTTGGTAGAGGGGAGGCGCCCCAGATCCGTAATCCTCCGTGGCCTGACCGTGCGCGGCTGCGGCGCCGCGGGGCGGGGAAAGACGGCAGGCGGGAAGGGAGGGGGGGTCAAGCCGCTGAGCGGCCGTCTGGCGGGCGAGGACGGGGGCGGGGCGCCGTACCCCCGCCGTCACGGATGCGGGAGCGTGAGGCGACCTGGCGCACCGTGGGGGCGGGCGGGGAGCTTCTTGCTGCCGCGGTGTGGCCGGGGCCGGTGAGGTCGCTCCGCGTCGGTGCCGGCGCATCGTGGCCGGGGCGCGTGTCGCACGAAGAACGAGGACCCTCCCAGGGGCGGGGGGTCCTCGTTCGTCGGGGGGGGATCGGACGTCAGCAGCGCGCTTTTCA